>NZ_JBSGYY010000014.1:0-226099 GCF_053610705.1 Streptomyces sp. NPDC054872
AGCGAGGAGCCCTCCAGATGACGCTGGCTCTCCCGCCACTCCGTCGCGTACTCCTCGAACCGCATCGCCCCATACTTCGCAACACGAACCGCCTTGCTCGCGCGGCTGGGGGCAGCCCTCTTCGCGTTGTAGATATCAGTCAAGCGTGTTATAGCCGCGGCATCGGTCTCGAACCCGGACTCGACGGTCTGCTTCCCAGCGGCGTTTCGGAATTGGATCTTGTAGAGGTGCGGGCACTTCGGCCATCTCGCTTGGGCGTGATCGCAGTCCTTGAAGAAGGTGCCCATGCCGTGCGCCAGGGTCTTGCTCGCCATCGTGTCGCCGACTCCTCAGGTCCGATGCTGACGGTTTGCTGACCGCCTGAGGGCCGAGATGGCTCTGACCTGCGCAAAGCAGCGAAGCACCGGCTATGTGGTGGAACTTCATCGGGCGGTCCAACGAGGAGATCGCGCAAGCGCGTTCGGACTGGATGGCCGGCCATCGCTTCGGCGAGGTGAAGGGGTATGACGGTGGGCCGCTGCCTGCTCCGGAACTTCCGCCGGTGCCCCTGAAGCCGCGCGGTCGCGTGCGCTGAATCAGATGGCCGCGTGACACTGGCATATTCCGCCCCGGGGGTGCATTCTTTGCGCCCGATGTCTCCGCACCGGCCAATGCCCGCCCAATGCCCGTACAGGTCGGGATAGTTGATATGCCAAATATTGCCTGCGGATGCTGCTCCGTGTGTGTTCGTCTAGGCTTATAAAGGCGCCTCGAAGAGAGCAGTTCAGAGGCGTGCGGCATGTAAGGCCTTGCCTCATTCGCGCATTTTCCTGATGCGTGTGAGGTAAAGGAAATCCATGCGCTGAGTTTCCACGACTGGCAGTACGTGCGGGAAACGCGCTGGCATTACGTGGGTGACCCGGCGTTCTATGATGGAAGAGGTAGAAGCATGGCTTCCACCGAATTCACAGATCAGGACGTAGCCGAAACGCTGGACGTCGAGGCGGCTCTCGACCCGGTCGAGGCCGACGGCTCCTACCGCGACAGCCGCGAGTGTGCGGCACTGGCCCTGACGGGCGGGACGATCTCCCTGCTGTTGTCGCCTCCGACACCGCGGCCCAAGAAGGCTTGACGGGCCCAGGTATGGAGGACTCAGGCACTACGACGCCTCTGGCGGGCGCGGTGCAGGGCCTCACCATGGAACTGGTCTCCGCTCTTCGGAGCGGGGGCCGGTTCCGGTTGACCGGCAGCGTGGCGGGGCCCGACGGGGCGGCCGCCGACGGCCTCGCTCTCGCCGCCGTACGGGTGGTGGGTGCCGATGCCGTTCTGCCGGGCGTCCTGCGCCGCGCACCGCTCGAACCCGACGATCTCGCCCTGTTCGGCAAAGCCGTGCGGGCCTATCCGCCCCCCGCCGATGCCTCACCCACGTCACTGTGGAGCCACTGGGCCATGCGACGGACACTGGCGGGACTCGACGCCTCCTTCGACGGCGCGCCCGACCACGCGACACAGCCCCGGGCGGCCTGGCTGGAGGACGCCCCGTGGCAGGTGCTGACCCATCAACTCGCCGTGCTGGCCCCCCTCGCGATGCCCGGGGCCGACTGCGCGGTCGCCCAGGTGGCCCGCACGCGGCCCGTGGACGTGGCCCGCGGCTTCGTCCGTGCGGTCCGCCGCCGCGACTGGCTGCAAGCCGCGGGAGCGGGCCGCTGGCTGGTCCTGCTCGACGACGTGCCGCAGACGCTCGGCCTCGAGGCCGGGCTGGAGTTCGTGGCCCACATGGGCAGTGCGGATCCTCGCGTGGTGCTGCAGGTGGAGGCGGCGCAACTGCTGCGGGCCGGAGCGCCGGGGTGAGGGCGCGCGACGTCCGGGGGGTCGCCGGGTCGGCGCTCGCCTGGGTGTCCGAGCACCGTGACGACTTCGCGCTCGGGGACGACGCACTGGCCGAGTGCGGCAACGTGAACTTCACCTGGAAGCCGCTGGGAGAACTGGCGCATGTGTGCGTCACCGTGCGCCGGCACAGCGAGGCGTCCACGGCGCTGCACGAGCAGGCACGTGAACTGCTGGCCTTCGCCTGGCGGCAGACCGGTCAGGGCGACCTCCTGTGCCGGTTGCAGCGCCTGGAGCCCTTCGCGACGTACCCGTTGGAGATCTACGCGGCGTTCGCCTCGGCCGGGCTGCGCCACGAGGGCTTCGAGAAGGCGGCCGCCACGGTGACCCGCACCCGCTCCTGGCAGGTGACCGAGCAGCAGCCTAACCGGCGCCTCGGCATCCTCAACTCCGAACGCCACAGCGGCATGCGACCGCACCAAGGCATGGAACACGCGCTGGAGCGCACCTGGCTCGGCGGCCTGCCGGAGCCCTGGATGTTCGAAGGGGACGCCGGTTACACGCTCACCCATGTGATCTTCCACCTCACCGACTGGGGCGCGGCCCCGCACCATGTGCCCCCGAAGGTCGCCGCCTACCTGTCGCAGTGGCTTCCGCCCTGGCTGGACACCTGCCTGGAAGACGAGCGGTGGGACCTGAGCTGCGAGCTGCTGGCCGTGGCGGGCAGCCTTCCCGGCCCGCCCGACCGCACCATGCTGCGGGACGCCTGGACGCGACTCGCCCGAGCGCAGGCCGCGTCCGGCGCCGTTCCGGAGATCGGCGCCGGACGGGGCGGCCGGGAGCCTGCGGACGACTTCATCGGTTGCTACCACTCGACGCTGATGACGGCCTTCGCCGCCGTACTGACCGCCGGAGCGCTGCACGAGGACAGCGACACCACCGCCGCGGCGACCGGGAGGGCACACGCACGCGCGCGGCCGGAACATCCGCGGCCCGCGCATCGGGAACAGGACGGACAGCGGGGACGAGGAGTGTCGAGATGACCAGCACCCGCCTCATGCACACCGTCGGCAGCCGCGCCCTGGAATGGCTGCACGCCCACCGCGACGGGTTTCGCCTGGAACCGGACGTCGACCCGGAAGTGGGCTTTCTGGAGCGCTTCAAACCGGTCGGCGAACTGGCCCTCATCTGCGCGGTGCTGTTCCGCGAAGGGGTCGCCGGATCCCGGCAGGCGCAGCTGGCGCGGCAACTGCTCGACCACGCCTGGCGCGACACCCTGGACGGCGGCCAGATGCTGGTGCGCGCCCAGCGCATCGAGCTGCTCTCGCCCATCCCCTTCGAGGTCTACCTCCCCTTCAAGGAGTTGGGCTACAGCCACCCCGCCTTCGAGCAGATGGTCCGGCACAACCAGAGCCTGGAGAGTTTCGCCGCCCACGAGATGTCACCCGTGCGCCGTCTCGGGCTTTCTGCGTTCCAACGCCGCGGCGGGCTCGAGCCCCGACCGCCGGAAGCCGAGGTCGTCGGCCGGACATGGCTGGGGCGCACCCCCGAACCCTGGACCGTGGAAGGGCACACGGCCTACGACATCACCCACACCGTCTTCCATCTCACCGACTGGGGCAAAAGCCCGGACAGCATCCCGCCCCCGATCGCCGACTACCTGAGCGCCTGGCTGCCCGCCTGGCTGGACGACTGGCTCGACCTGGAGCGCTGGGACCTGCTGGGCGAACTCCTCGTCGTCGACGCCTGCCTGCCCCGCCCCACCCTCGACGAGCGGGCCTGGGAGGGTTTCGCCGCCGCTCAGCAGCCCGACGGCGCCATGCCCGCCGTACGCACCATCCCGCAGGGCGAGCCCGAAGAACTCTTCGACCTCATCTACCACCCCACACTCGTCGCCGCCTTCGCCTCCGTCATGGCCACCTCCCGCGCCCTGACGCGACTCAGCCACTCCACACCCACATGACGCTCCCGCACACGCCCTGGCCGGGCGAGCCACGCGACGCCACCGAAGACTCGCCCCGCCGTCCCCCGGCGGAGGACCGCCCGGAGGGCGACGACGAGACGGTGCACCAACGGCTTGATGACGCCATCGCAGCGGTGCGGGCGCCCGACGTCGTCTTCGCGCTGTCCCGCGACGGTCGGCGCACGGTGCGCTGCGGGGGCACGGGGCCGCCGCCGTCCGTCCCGCGTGACCAGCTGCGGTACGAGATCGGGTCGGCCTCCAAGGCGTTCACCGCGCTGCTCCTGGCCCACCTGACACAATCCGGCGTCCTCTCCGCGGGCGAGCCGGCCCTCTCCCTCCTCGCCCCGGCACGACGTACCGGCGCGGACCCCGTCACCCTCGCCCACCTGATCACCCACACCTCCGGGCTGCCCGCCCTGCCCGCCGACTTCTACCCCCGGGCCCTGCCCACCTGGCGCACCAACCCCTACGCCGGGTTCCAGGACCGCCACGTGATCGACGCCTTCGTACGCCGCCGTCCACCCCGGCGGCCCGGATCCCGCTGGCACTACTCCAACTTCGGTGTCGCCGTGCTCGGTCACGCCTTGACCGCCGCCACCGCCACCCCCTGGGACGACTTGCTCACCGGGCAGGTGCTGCGCCCCTTGCGGCTGGACGGCACGGCCGTGCGCCCCGCAGGCCCGGACACCGACGCCACCGGCCACCGCAAGGACGGCACCACACCCACGCCCCCGCTGACCATCGGCGGCTTCAAGGCGGCAGGCGCGGTCCGTGCCACCCCGCACGACCTGCTGACCTTCCTCGAAGCCCACCTCGACCCGACGGGCAGCCCCCTGGCCGCGGCCCTGCGGGCGACAGCCCGCCCGGTCATCCGGCGCGGCTGGGGGCATCGCCACACGCACACCATCGGCTGGTTCCAGCACCCGGCCCAGCACGGCCCGCTCTACTTCCACTGCGGAGCCACCCTGGGGCAACAGGCCTTCCTGGGCTACCGGCCCGACACCGCGACAGCTCTGGCCGCCGTCTGCACCCGCCGTTACCACGCCCGCGAAACGTTCGTGGCAACGGCGTACGCACTGCTCGCACAGAGTTGAGACGCGTGGCTCAGACGCGCTGCCACAGGGCCGGCGTGCGGGCGGGCTGCCAGACTCCCTGCGCCTGATGCGCCTGCAGACACACATAGGTGATGCCGTTGTAGGTCACCCGTGTCCCGGTCTCGTAGACCCTGCCCGCGCCCCAACTGCCCGAGGCCTCCTGCGTACTGGGCTCGCGCTGGGCGGGGGCCGTCTTCAACGTGAGCCCGAACTCGTCGAGCAGCGGGTTCAACGGCTGATGGAAGGTGATCCCGCCGCTTTTGCAGTCACCGCTGCCCCCGGACGTCACTCCCTGGGCCTGGGTGCCGGAGATGTAGGAGCCGCCGGAGTCACCCGGTTCCGCACAGACCGTGGTGCGCGTGACCCCCTCGATGACGCCTTCCGCGTAGCTCACGCTGGTGCCGTGCTGCTCGATGGTCCCGCAGTGCCAGCCGGTGGTGGAACCCGACCGGCAGACCGCCGCGCCGACCAGGGCCTGCACCGACCCGGCGACCTGAACGTCCGTCTCCTTCTCGCCCTTCACCCGGGGCGTGGCGGTCCACTGGTCGTTGACGGCGACCCAGGACATGTCCTTGGCCGGAAAGACCGACGCCGCGAAGGCACCTTGGGCGACCTTGTTGAAGCCGGTGGTCTTGGCGCCCGCCTTGCCGCAGTGCCCGGCGCTGGCGAACCCCTGCTGGGCGCCCTTGGTCACCGAGAATCCCACCGAACAGCGGGCCTTCTCGTCGATGTAATACGCGTCGCCCCCGCGGACGTCGTGCAGCGCGCGCGGACGGTCGGCCGACACCTTGACGTCCAGGAGCCGCCGGTCGACCTGGGCGGCCGCGATCAGCTTGTCGGCGGCGGCGGTACTCGTCGCCTGGACCGTCGCCTTGTTGGCCCGCACGTCGACGTAGCGCACCGGCGTCTCCTGACCCCGTCCCGCCACGGCGGCGGCATTCAGCTTCTTCGTGAGCGCCTCAAGCTCGCCCAGACCATGCGTGACGACCTTGGCCTGCGCCCCCTCCGCCTTGATGGCGGTCACGTCCGCGGCATCGGTGGTCGCCACCACCAGGCGGGCGGAGGTCGCACCCTGCACCCAGGCGCCCGCGAAGTTCTTGCCCAGCGCGGTCTGCAGCCGACCGGCCCGGGTCCCCGCCTCCGCCTCGTTCACCAACCGCATGCGCGCCTGCGCACCCGACAACCCCAGATCACGCTGAAGCGCCTGCAGCATGGCCCCTGACGGCTTGTCGGCACCTGTCGTCTGCGCAGCCGACGGGAGCGCCGGCGCCGCTGAGGACTGCGGCGCAGGCACCGGCGGAGGCGGCGCGGGCGGCGCGACAGCCGCGGCCACCGGCAACCCCGTCAAGGCGAACGCGCCCAGCACACTCACCGCGAAGAAGGCGAGTCGGGCAGGACGGGCGGGACGGGCAGCTTGGCCGGGAGGGCCGGCGTGACGGTCAGCCATGAGTGATTCCTCATCCTCGGAAGATCCGGTTCGACGGGGTTGGAGGCGGAAAAACCTCGGAACCTAGGCCTTGCCGACACCGCCTCAGAAAATTCCCCCACGCCGCCGGTTCGGCACAACGGACCACACCAGCGACCCACCCGGCCCAACGCTCGGGGTCCACCGACACGGACACGAATGGGTGCAGCGGCGGGGTACGGCTCGACCGGGTGGCGACCCGGCCCGCTCAGACCCATGGCGTACGAGTCCCGTGCTGAAACCCTTTCACCAGGGGGCGAGAAGTGAGGGGTTGGCGGGCACAAGGGATACAGCGGAGCCGATGCCCGCCGAGTCCTCGGCCGACCACCGACGTCCGCCGACGAACCGCCGATCAGGGAGTGCGCCCCTCATGACCAGCCGGAAGCTCACCGCCGAGCCCGTGAAGAAGCGGTCACCCGTGGAGAAAGGACCCGGGGACGAAGGCACGCCCTGGATGCGGGGCCTGCACGCCGACGCGGGCTATCTGCTCTACCGCCTCGGCCTGCGCTCGGGTCAGCTCTTCAACGCGGCCCTCCAGAGATCCGGCCTGCGCCTGCGCCATTACGCACTGCTGCGCTACCTGGCCACGGTGGAGGGCGCGGTACAGCGCAAGCTGAGCCAGGAGCTGGGTTACGACCCCAGTGCGATCGTCGGCCTGGTCGACGACCTGGAACGCCTCCGCTTCGTCGAACGCCGTCCCGCCCCCGACGACCGACGCCGCCGCATCGTGGCCCTCGCCCCCGCGGGCCACGACTTCCTGCGGGAGTCCGCTGAGGTGGCGCGGGGGGTCACCGATGAGCTGCTGGCCCCGCTCGGTCCCAAGGAGCGGGAGAAGTTGCATGGGCTGTTGTCCCGGGTGGCTCATGCGGATGGGGGGTGAGGGGCCCAAGGGCGGGGTTCAGGGTGCGCAGGTGGCGCTCGATGAAGGAGCGGGGCGGCTATCGATTCGCACATGACCGCCCCCACTCACACTTCGCGGTCAGGAGCCCGAAGGCAGCTCCGCCCTCACCTCCCGTGCCGCCGCGACCAGGTTCTCCAGGGAGGCCTTGGTCTCGGGCCAGCCGCGGGTCTTGAGGCCGCAGTCCGGGTTCACCCACAGGCGATCCGCGGGGATGGCCTCAAGTCCCTTGCGCAGCAGGGCCGCTGCCTCCTCGGTGCTCGGGACACGGGGGGAGTGGATGTCGTAGACGCCGGGGCCCGCCTCGCGCGGGTAGCCGTGCTCGGCCAGTTCGCGTGCCACCTGCATGTGTGAGCGGGCCGCCTCCAGGCTGATGACGTCGGCGTCGAGGTCGTCGATGGCCTGGACGATGTCACCGAACTCGGCGTAGCACATGTGCGTGTGGATCTGGGTGTCCGGTCGCACGCCGCTGGTGGTGAGGCGGAAGGATTCCGTGGCCCACTCCAGGTACGCGGCATGCTCGGCGCCGCGCAGCGGCAGCGTCTCGCGCAGCGCGGGCTCGTCCACCTGGATGACCGAAGTCCCCGCGGCCTCCAGGTCGTTGACCTCGTCGCGCAGGGCCAGGGCGACCTGCCGCGCGGTGTCACCCAGCGGCTGGTCGTCGCGGACGAAGGACCAGGCGAGCATGGTGACGGGTCCGGTGAGCATGCCCTTCACGGGGCGGTCGGTGAGGGAGTTGGCGTACGACGTCCAGCGCACCGTCATCGGTTCGGGCCGTGAGATGTCGCCCGCCAGGACCGGCGGGCGTACGTAGCGGGTGCCGTACGACTGGACCCAGCCGTGTTGCGTGGCGAGATAGCCGGTGAGCTGTTCGGCGAAGTACTGCACCATGTCGTTGCGTTCGGGCTCGCCGTGCACCAGGACGTCGATGCCCGCCTTCTCCTGGAAGGCGAGGACCTCGCGGATCTCCGCGCGGATGCGTTCCTCGTAGCCGTCCGCGTCGATGCGGCCCGCGCGCAAGTCGGCGCGTGCGGTGCGCAGTTCGGTGGTCTGGGGGAACGAACCGATGGTGGTCGTGGGCAGTTGTGGCAGGTTCAGGCGGGCCCGCTGGGCCGCCGCACGCTCCGGATAGGCGTGGACGCGACGGGCATCGGCGTCCGTGATGGCGGCGACACGGGAGCGTACCGCCGGGTCGTGGGTGAGGGCCGAACCCGAGCGGGACGCCAGGTCGGCGCGGTTGGCGGCCAGTTCGGCCGTGATGGTGTCCGTTCCCTGGGCCAGGGCACGCGCCAGCGTGGCGATCTCGGTGGCCTTCTGGTGGGCGAAGGCCAGCCAGCGGGCCACCTGCGGGTCGATGTCCCGTTCGGCGGTGGCGTCCAGCGGGACGTGCAGCAGGGAGCAGGACGCGGAGACGTCGACCCGGTCGGCGAGGCCCAGGAGCGTGGCCAGGGTGGAGAGGGACTTCTCCAGGTCGTTGATCCAGATGTTGCGCCCGTTGACGACACCCGCGACGAGGCGCTTGCCGGGCAGTCCGCCGACGGCGGCGAGATCCTGCAACTGGCCGGCGGCGGCCTCCGTGAAGTCCAGGGCGAGTCCCTCGACCGGTGACTTGGCCAGCACGGGCAGGGCCTCGCCGAGCCTGCCGAAGTAGGAGGCGACGAGGAGTCGAGGCCGATCCGTGAGCGCTCCGAGGTCGCGGTAGGCGCGGGCGGCGGCGTTGAGCTCCGCCGGGGTGCGGTCCTGGACCAGGGCGGGCTCGTCGAGCTGCACCCATTCGGCGCCCGCCGCGCGCAGGTCGGCGAGGACTTCCGCGTACACGGGAAGGAGCCGGTCGAGGAGCGTGAGCGGCTCGAAGTCGGCGGCCACGCCGGGCGCGGGCTTGGCGAGCAGCAGATAGGTCACCGGGCCGACGAGGACCGGGCGTGCGGCGAGGCCGAGCGCGACGGCCTCCTTGAGCTCGGCCACCTGCTGGGCGGAGTCGGCGGCGAAGACGGTGTCGGGGCCCAGCTCCGGCACGAGGTAGTGGTAGTTGGTGTCGAACCACTTGGTCATCTCCAGCGGCGCCACGTCCTGCGTGCCGCGGGCCATCGCGAAGTAGCCGTCGAGGGGGTCGGTGGCGACGGCCTCGCGGTGCCGGTGCGGGATGGCGCCGACCATGACGCTGGTGTCCAGGACATGGTCGTAGTACGAGAAGTCGCCGGTCGGCACTTCGTGAATGCCGGCGTCGGCCAGGTGCCGCCAGGTGGACCGGCGCAGCCGCGCCGCGGTCTCCCGCAGGGCGTCGGCGCTGACACGGCCCTTCCAATAGCCCTCGACGGCCTTCTTCAGTTCCCGGTCGGGGCCCTGGCGGGGGTAGCCGTACACGGTGGCCCGTGCTGCCGCGGCCGCGGACTTCGCTGTCACGGAAATCTCCTTCGCGAGATGACTCCTGAGCATCCCGGGGACGGGACACGGACGCGAAGGGATGACGGACCGGGCGGACGGACACGCGCCAACCGCGCGGTGCTTGCTCCACCTGATCTGTACGCCGACCCGCCCACGAGGTCACCGGGATGTCCGCACATGAGGGATCACATGCGGGCAACGGGCAGGTCTTCGGACTCGCGGGCACATCTGCCGAGGCAGACCCCTACTGGCCGTCGCTTCCCGGGTCCATGCTCGGATCCAGTGCGTATGACGGCGGTCGTTCCCACTCACCGCTGCGGGGCAGTCCCGGATTCCCACCGGGTTCCCTCTTACGACACCTCTGCCTGGCGGACAGGGCGAACCAGCTGCACGGATCAGGCTAAAGGGTGGTCGCGCTCCTGGGGCGGTACTGATCACATTCCGGACCGTGAGGTGAGACACGGAGGGGAAGGGGCCCGACGGGCGGGGACATGCGCGAAGGGGCGTACGACGGGCGCGCACAGGCTGGTGCACATGGGCTGACCAGGGGCGTACGCCCTGGTCATGTGCGCTCGCGCGTGCCACAGGTGAGGCGGTCCCGCAAGTTGTCAGGCCACTCGATTCCGCACTAGGGTCACCACGCCTTGGTGCTCGGGAAATCGGTGTGATGCCGGTGCGGCCCTCGCCACTGTGATCGGGAAGTCCGGCTCCAGCCCTCGCGGCAGCCACTGGGCGCAACACGCGCCCGGGAAGGCGGAGTCCGGTCGGTACGACCCGTCAGCCAGGAGACCGGCCAAGGCGCGTTGTCCATCCACGAGGTGCTGGAGAGGGTCTGCTTAGCCATGCACATAGCCGAGGGTTTCCTCCCGCCGGCGCACGCGATCGCCTGGGGCGTAGCGTCCGCGCCGTTCGTCGTCCACGGAGTCCGCTCCCTCACCCGTGAGGTCAAGGAACACCCGGAGAGCACACTGCTCCTGGGTGCGTCCGGAGCGTTCACCTTCGTCCTCTCCGCGCTGAAGATCCCCTCCGTCACGGGCAGTTGCTCGCACCCGACGGGGACCGGGCTCGGCGCGATCCTGTTCCGGCCGCCGATCATGGCGGTGCTCGGCACCATCACGCTGCTGTTCCAGGCGCTGCTGCTCGCCCACGGCGGGCTCACCACGCTGGGCGCCAACGTGTTCTCCATGGCGATCGTCGGTCCATGGGCCGGATACGCCGTCTACCGGCTCCTGAAGCGGTACGACGTGCCGCTCATGGTGGCCGTGTTCTTCGGCGCGTTCGTCGCCGACCTGTCCACGTACTGCGTCACCAGCGTCCAGCTCGCCCTGGCGTTCCCGGACCCCAGCAGCGGATTCATCGGCGCCCTGGGCAAGTTCGGCGGCATCTTCGCCGTCACGCAGATCCCCCTCGCGGTCAGCGAGGGACTGCTCACCGTCGTGGTGATGCGGCTGCTCGTGCAGTCGAGCAAGGGCGAGCTCACGCGGCTCGGCGTGCTGCTCCAGGGCAAGAAGCCGTCCGCGAAGGCGGCCACCGACAGTAAGACCACCGACAGCAAGACCGAGACGGAGACGGGGGCCAGCGCCTGATGAGCCGGAACACGAAGATCAACGCTCTGCTCCTCCTCATCGTCGCCGCGCTGGCGGTGCTGCCGCTCGCGCTGGGTCTCGGCGACGACGAGAAGGAGCCGTTCGCCGGGTCCGACGCCCAGGCCGAGACCGCGATCACCGAGATCGAGCCGGATTACGAGCCCTGGTTCTCGCCGCTGTACGAACCCCCCTCCGGGGAGATCGAGTCGGCGCTCTTCGCGCTGCAGGCGGCGCTCGGCGCGGGCGTCCTCGCCTACTACTTCGGTCTGCGCAGGGGACGCCGCCAGGGTGCCGAGGCGGCGCGGACCGAGGCGGCCGCGGAGGAGGGGGCCGCGGAGGAGCGGACCGCCGACGGGGAGAGCTCCCGGGCCGGGACCGGGCAGGTCTGACCCGGCGTGCTGCCCATCGACGCGGCGGCGCACAGCAGTCGCTGGCGCCGCCGCCACCCCGTGGACAAAGCCGTGCTCGGGCTCGGCCTCACCGTCCTCGCCGTCTCCCTGCCGCCCTGGCCGGGTGCTGCCCTGGTCCTCGTCGCCGCGCTCACCGTGCTGCTCGGACCCGCCGGTGTGCCGCCGCGCAAACTGTGGCGCGCCTACCGCGTGCCCCTGGGTTTCTGCGTCACCGGCGCCCTGACCCTGATCGTCCAACTGGGCGCGCCCGAAGGGTTCGTCACGCTCGCGGACGGCGGACCCGAGCGGGCGGGCGGACTGCTCCTGCGCACGTCGGCGGCCTCGCTCGGCGTCCTGCTGTTCGCCTTCACCACCCCCATGTCGGACCTGCTGCCCCGCCTGGTGAAGGCGGGCGTACCGGCGCCGGTCGTGGACGTGGCCCTGGTCATGTACCGGATGAGCTTCCTGCTCCTGGACTCCATGAGCCGGATCCGGCAGGCGCAGGCCGCGCGGCTCGGCCACACCACCCGGGCCGCCACCTGGCGCTCCCTCGGCGGTCTCGGCGCCACCGCGTTCGTACGGGCCTTCGACCGGGCGAGCCGGCTGCAGGCCGGGCTGGCCGGACGCGGATACGACGGGACCCTGCGGGTGCTGGTGCCCGACGCCAGGATCTCGCGGCCCTTCGTGGTTGCGAGCGCGGCCCTCCTCGGGGGCCTCACGGTCCTCACTCTCGTACTGGAAAGGGTTCTCCCATGAGCGAGCCGAGCGGGTCCTTGGTCGCCCTGCGCGCCGCTTCCTACGCGTACGAGGACGGGCCCACCGTCCTCAGCGGCCTGGACTTCGACGTCACCGAGGGGCGCGCCCTCGCGCTGCTCGGACGCAACGGCAGCGGCAAGACCACCCTCATGCGGCTCCTGAGCGGCGGACTCCGCCCGGACCAGGGCGGATTGACGCTCGGGGGCACCCCCGTGACGTACGACCGCAAGGGGCTCACCCGGCTGCGCACCACCGTTCAGCTGGTGGTCCAGGACCCGGACGACCAGCTCTTCGCCGCTTCCGTCGAACAGGACGTGTCCTTCGGGCCGCTGAACCTGGGGCTGCCGGACACCGAGGTGCGCGGCAGAGTCGCCGAGGCGCTCGCCGCGCTCGACATCAGCGCGCTGGCGGACCGCCCCACCCATCTGCTCTCCTACGGCCAGCGCAAGCGCACGGCCATCGCGGGCGCCGTGGCGATGCGACCCCGCGTCCTGATCCTCGACGAGCCGACCGCGGGACTCGACCCCGACGGCCAGGAACGCCTCCTGACCACTCTGCAAGGCCTGCGGGACGCGGGAACGACCGTGGTGATGGCCACCCATGACGTGGACCTGGCCCTCCGCTGGGCCGACGACGCGGCCCTGCTCACCCCCTCGGGAGTACGCACCGGGCCGGTCGCGGAGATGCTCGCGCACCGCGAACTCCTCGCGCGGGCGGGCCTTCGCCTGCCCTGGGGGATCGCCGTCGCGGAGCTGCTGCGGACGAAGGGCCTGCTGGCCGAGGCGGGCGGCGGGCCGCGCACCCCCGAGGAGTTGGCGGCCCTCACGGTGTCGGCGCTGCCCGGCGCGTCAGCCGGCTGACCGGCCCCCGGCCCGGGCGCGGCCCGGCAGCAGCGTCACGGCGAGCAGCGGGATCGCGGCGAGCACGAGCCACGGCACCCACGGCGGCAGCCCGGCGTCCAGGAGCGAGCCGGTCACGGCGCTGCCCGCGAGGACGATCAGGCCGGAGACCGACGACAGCGCCCCGGTGTAGAGACCGAGCCTGCCGTCGGGTGTGAGATCCGGGACCCAGGCCCGGGCGGCGGGGGCTACCAGCATCTGGCCGAAGGTGAGCAGGACGACGAACCCGGCGGCGGGCAGCAGCCCGGCCACGCCGGTCCAGGCGGCCGGCCGCGCGACGGCCACGACGGCGAACCCGACGGCGATGAGCACGAGCCCCACCGCCATCGAGCGGCGCTCGTCGAGGCGCCCCGCCGCCCAGTGGGTGACCGGGAGCTGCGTGGTCACCACAAGGAGGGAGGAGAGGGCGAAGAGCCAGGCGACCGGCGCCTGCGACCCTGCCGTACGCTCCACCTCGTCCGGCAGGGCGAGATAGAGCTGGTTGTACGCCAGGAGATAGGCGCCGTAGGCACAGCACACCGCCAGGAACCGGCGGTTGCGCAACAGCTCGCCCACACCTCCTCGTACGCGCATCCGCGCACGCCCCGGGATGCGCTGCGGCAGCAGCCACAGGTGCCCGGCGAGGACGAGGACGAAGACCCCCGCCCCGGCCAGACAGACGGTGCGGAAGTCGACGGAGAGCAGCAGCGCGCCGACGAGCGGACCGAGGAACGCGCCGGCCTGGCCCGCCACGGTGAGCAGGGCCAGGACACGGGTGCGCGGGCCGCGGCCCGACTCCTCCCAGAGCACGGCCTGCCGGGCGACCTCGGACTCCACGGCGGGGGAGAACAGGGCGGCGGCGAACCCGATGAGGAGCACCGCGCCGATCACCGACCAGGTCTGCTGCGCATAACCGAGCCAGGCGAAGCCGGCGATCCGCAGCAGGCAGCCGGTGAGCACCACCGGCCGCACGCCGTACCGGTCGGTCAGGGCGCCGCCCACGACGAACAGCCCCTGCTGGCTGAAGGTCCGCAGGCCGAGCACCAGACCGACCAGCCAGCCCGCCATGCCGATCACGGCGCCCAGATGCTCGGCCAGGAAGGGCAGGACGGCGAAAAAGCCTATGTTGAAGGCGAGTTGGGTCAGGATCAGCAGGCGAAGGAGGGGCGACAGGTGCGGCCAGGTCCGTTCGCGTCGTGGCCGCTCGGCGGGCCGGAGCCGCGTGGGCGGCGACAGTTGACGTCGATGGCTCACCCGGCGGCCGCTCCTGATGTCGTCAAGTCCCTCTCCGCGAGCGGTACTTCGTGCGGGCGAGGGGGTGCGTCGGGCCGTCGTCGGCGTCGCAGCCACCGGGGGGCCGGGACCCCGCCCGCCGCTGTCACCGCGCAGGCTCCCAGGAGGGCGAGCGCGGCCGCCGGAGCGAGGAGGGCCCAGGGGGCGCGCTCGGCGTAGGGCTGGTTCTCGGCGAGCAGCAGGCCCCACTCGGGGGACGGGGGCTGGGAGCCGAGGCCGAGGAAGCCGAGGGCCGCCAGGGCCAGCGCGACGGCGGGGAGCCGCAGCAGCGCGTGGCGGGTGACGGGCGGCAGCACCGCGGGCAGCAGATGGTGCCGCAGCTGGTGGCGCCGCCCCGCCCCCAGGCTCCGGGTCGCCGTCAGGTGCAAGGTGGCGCGTTCTTGGTCGAGCAGGGCCGCGGTGTGGGCGGCCAGCGGGACCCAGGCGACGGCGGCCACGGCGATCGCGGGGGTGGCCGCTCCGCTGCCCGCGACACCGGCGACGAGGAGTCCCGCGAGCGTCGGCGGTATCGCGTTCAGCGTGTCGAGCAGCGGGCCGGAGAAGCGCGGCAGCAGCCCGAGCAGGATGCCCGCCACCAGGGCGAACGCGCTGATCCCCAGGGCCAGAGCGAGGGTGTGCAGGGCGCCGTGCCCGACGCGCGCCAGCGCATCGCGACCCAGGGCGTCGGTGCCGAACGGGTGCGCCGAGGAGGGTGCCTGGAGCCGGGCCGCGGTGTCCAGGGCGAGAGGATCCCGGGCCAGGCTGAAGAGGATGACGCCCAGCAGCACCCCGCCGTACAGCAGCGGCAGCCGGCTGGGTGCGGGCGGCGCCGGGACATGCAGCGTGGGCAGGGCTCCGTCCCGCAGCGCCGGACCGCTCGTGAGCCGGGACGCGAGGCGGAAGAGGCCGCCCGCCACGGCGGCGAGCAGGACGAGGGCGAGGGTTCCGGCCTGCAGGACGGGCAGATCCTGCGCCACCGCGGCCTGCAGCGTGGTGCGGCCGAGCCCGGGGATGTCGAAGATCTGCTCCACGGCGACCGCGCCACCGGTCAGGCCCACGAGGAAGAGGCCGACGTTCGGCAGCAGGCCGGGCAGGCAGCGGCGCAGCGCCTGGCGCGCGATGCGTCCGCTCGGGATGCCGCGGGCCGCGGCCGCCCGCGTCCACGGTTCGGCGAAGGCGCCGGGCAGCAGGTCGTCGATGAGCCGCCCGAGCAGGGCACCGGCGGGCAGCCCCAGCGAGAGCGCGGGCAGGACGAGCCACTGGGGCCCGTACCAGCCGAGGGCGGGCAGCCACCCCAGATGTACGCCGACCACGGTGGCGAGCACCGATGCGGTCAGGAACTCGGGCATCGCGGCGACGACCGCGGCCCCGCCACCTGAGGTGCGGCGCCCGGAGAGGCGGCGACGGGAGCCGAGCCACAGGGTGCGGGAGCACACCGCGCCCGCCGTCACGACGGCCACCACCAGCGCCGCCGACATGAGCAGCAGCGAGACGCCCAGGGCCTGCACCATGGCGGGCAGCACCGCTTCACCGGAGATCCACGACCTCCCGGCGTCCCCGTGCAGGAGCCCGCCCGTCCACTGGCCGAGCAGCCGCAACGGGCCCTCGTCCAGGCCGAGTTCGCCGCGGACGGCCGCCAGGGCCTCGGGGGTGGGGGTGCGCTCCGCCGCCCGCGCCTTGAGCACGGTGAGCGCCGGGTCGGTGCGCGACAGCCAGGGCAGCAGGCCGATCAGGCACAGCAGCGCCGCGCCGAGGACCACGCGCCACAGCAGCACCGGTCCGCCGGTGCGGGCGAGGCTCCTGCGCATGCCGCCCTCAGCGCCTGGTGCCGGCGGCGACCAGCGTCCGCTCGTACGGGTCGAGGATCTCGCCGCGTACGGAGCCGCCGACGCCCGTGATGATCCGCTGGTGGACCAGCGGCACGACGGCGTCGGTGCCGAGGATCGCGGCCTCGGCGGCCATGGCCGCGTCCTGCCGCTTCGCGGTGTCGGCCGTGTGCTCGGCCTTCCGCACGGCCTTGTCGACCGAGGTGTCGCACAGCTGCGAGAGGTTGTAGCTGCCGTCGCAGGTGTAGTCGCTGGCGAGAACCGACACGGGGTCGCCGGTGTCGAGCATGGTGTTGCGGGCGCCGACGAACGCGTCGAACGTGCCGTTCAGGGCGTCGCCCTCGATGCGGGACGACTCGCGCACCTCGAGGGTCACCTTGAATCCGGCCTTCTGCAGCTGCTGCTTGAGCACCTGCGCGACCTCGGGGAGCTCGGGCCGGTTGTCGTACGTGCCCAGGGTGATGGACTTCCCGCCGGGTGCCGTCGCCCCCGCCCGGCCCTTGGGCTTCTCGCGCTTTCCGTCGGCCCAGTTCAGGGCGGGGCCGAAGATGCCCTTGCCGGTGTCGGCGTGGCCCTCGTAGACGTCCTCGGCGAGCGCGGAGGTGTCGATCGCGGCGCGGGCCGCGGCGCGCAGGCCGGGGTCCTTGAAGGCGCCACGCTCCGTGTTGAGCTGGAGGGCCGTGGTGCGTGCCGTGGCGGTCTCGCGCCCGTGGCCCTTGTCGAGGGACGCGGCCTGGGAGACGGGGACGGCCTCGGCGATGTCCACCTCGCCGGTGCGCAGGGCGTTGGTGCGCGCGGTGCCGTCGGCGATGAACCGCGCGTCGACGCCGGACGCCTGGGCGCGGCCGCCCCAGTAGTCGTCGAAGCGGTCGAGGGTGGCCGCGGTGGCGCCGGTGGTCTTCGTGAGCTCGAAGGGCCCGGTGGCGGTGCCGACCGGGCTGACCTTGCCGCCCTTCGCGTACGCCTTCGGGGAGAGCACGGCGAGGCCGGGGCTCGACAGGCGCAGCGGGAGCGTCGGGTCGGGGTCGGCGGTGGTGATCCTGACCCGGTCGTCGCCGACGGCCTTGGCGGTGAGGGCGGCTCCCGACAGGGCGGCGGTGACGGGCTTCGCCTTGCCCGCGTGGGTGAGGGCCGACGCGACGGCGGACGGTGTGACGCGGGTGCCGTCCTGGAAGCCGGCCTGGCGCAGGGTGAACAGCCAGCTGCGGTCGTTCTCCTGCTGCCAGGATTCGGCGAGCGCGGGGGCGGCGGCGCCGTTCGCGTCCAGCTCGGTCAGGCCCTCGGTGACGCCGAGGCGGCTGAGGAGGGTGGCGTCGGCGCCGTACGGGGAGAAGTTCTCCGAGGGAGGGAAGGCCAGCGCGACCTTGAGGCGGGCGCCTTCCGCGGAGCCGCCGGACGCGTCGTCCTTGGCGGCGAAGCAGCCGGTGAGCAGGGGAGCGACGAGCAGGCCGGCTATGAGGGGACGGCGGCGGACGGAGCGCATGGTCCTCGTTCTCGGGTGGATGTGGGTCCGGAAGTGCGGTGACAGCCACGAAGACTACATGACAACCATTTCCATTAGCGCTGCCGGGGTGCGGTCTGAACGCTGCGGTGCCTGAGGTGTCTGGGGTCCGGGTCGTGACCTGTCGGGGCTATGGCCGCATGGGCACTTCGAAGTGCACGACTCGCGATGCGCCGGAGTCCTCGCGCTCGTCGTGCACCACCTTCCCCGTGGAGCGCCAGAAGCGCTCGGCGCCGGTGACCGCCGGGTCGGTGTGCAGATAGACGGACCGGTATCCGCCGTCCGCCGACGCGAAGTCGAGCAGCGCGCCGACCAGTCGCCTGGCGAGGCCGCGGCGCCGGTGCTCGGCCCGCACGTAGACGCGACGCAGCTGCGCCGTCTCCCCGGAGGGGAAGCGCTCGGCGATCCATCGCGGGTTCGGCGGGTGGGCGGGGCCGCGGGAGTCGAGGGCGGCCGTCGCGGCGACCTCCCCGTCCTTCTCGTCCACCGCGACGAGCAGGGTGTGGCGCGCGGGCCTCAGGTACGCGGAGTCGAGGTCGATGATGTCGCCGTGCCAGCGCGGCACGTACCCCGTGCCGAAGTCGTGGTAGACGGTGTCGAGCATGACGGCTCGTGCGGCGCCGAGGTCGTCGGCGGTGGCCGTCCTGATGCGGTATTCAAGCACTTGCACATCCTATGCATTAAGCCGTTGCGGCCTGCCACCAGCCGTATCGCCTCATGTGGGAGCGCCGTGGACGGCTCGGGCCCGCATTGGGGGTGTTTCCCTTGCCGAGGTGAGTGACGTTGCATGGTCATGCGAAGTCATGCATACTCTTCCTATGTCCAAGGTCCTCACCTCCCTCCCCACCGGCGAGCGCGTCGGCATTGCCTTCTCCGGCGGTCTCGACACCTCGGTCGCCGTCGCCTGGATGCGTGACAAGGGCGCCGTCCCCTGCACGTACACCGCCGACATCGGCCAGTACGACGAGCCCGACATCGCCTCCGTGCCCGGCCGCGCCTCGGCGTACGGCGCCGAGATCACCCGACTCGTCGACTGCCGCGAGGCGCTGGTCGAGGAAGGGCTCGCGGCCCTCGCGTGCGGCGCCTTCCACATCAGGTCGGGCGGGCGCCCGTACTTCAACACCACGCCGCTGGGCCGCGCCGTGACCGGCACGCTCCTGGTGCGGGCGATGCTGGAGGACGGGGTGCAGATCTGGGGCGACGGCTCCACGTTCAAGGGCAACGACATCGAGCGGTTCTACCGGTACGGGCTGCTCGCCAACCCGCACCTGCGGATCTACAAGCCCTGGCTGGACGCGGACTTCGTCACGGAGCTCGGCGGCCGCAAGGAGATGTCGGAGTGGCTGCTCGCACACGAGCTGCCCTACCGGGACTCGACGGAGAAGGCGTACTCCACGGACGCCAACATCTGGGGCGCCACGCACGAGGCCAAGACGCTCGAGCACCTGGACACCGGGCTCGAGACCGTCGACCCGATCATGGGCGTCAAGTTCTGGGACCCCTCGGTGGAGATCGACACGGAGGACGTGACGATCGGCTTCGACCAGGGACGCCCGGTCACCATCAACGGCAAGGAATTCGCCACCTCGGTCGACCTCGTCATGGAGGCCAACGCGATCGGCGGCCGGCACGGCCTCGGCATGTCCGACCAGATCGAGAACCGGATCATCGAGGCCAAGAGCCGCGGCATCTACGAGGCCCCCGGCATGGCGCTCCTGCACATCGCCTACGAGCGCCTGGTCAACGCGATCCACAACGAGGACACGCTGGCCGCGTACCACAACGAGGGCCGGCGCCTGGGCCGCCTGATGTACGAGGGCCGCTGGCTGGACCCGCAGGCGCTGATGATCCGCGAGTCGCTGCAGCGCTGGGTCGGCACGGCGGTCACCGGTGTGGTGACGCTGCGGCTGCGGCGCGGCGAGGACTACTCGATCCTCGACACCACGGGCCCGGCTTTCAGCTACCACCCGGACAAGCTCTCCATGGAGCGGACCGAGGACTCGGCGTTCGGCCCGGTGGACCGGATCGGCCAGCTCACCATGCGGAACCTCGACATCGCCGACTCCCGTGCGCGCCTGGAGCAGTACGCGGGCCTGGGCCTCGTCGGCTCCGGCCACCCGACGCCGATCGGCGCCGCGCAGGCGGCCTCGACCGGTCTGATCGGTGCCATGGACGGCGGCGGCGCCGAGGCGATCGCCTCGCGGGGCGAGACCACGGACGAGGAGTCGATGCTGGACCGGGCCGCGATGGAGTCCGGCACGGACTGACACGGCCGCGGTCGTACGAACGTGGGCACGCGGTCGTCCGAACGTGAACAGCGGGCCCCGGCGGATTGCGATCCGCCGGGGCCCGCTGTCTTTCGCCGACCGTTTCGGACGTGTCAGCCAGTGGCCGGCGAGCGGTCGGCGCGGACCACGCCGAAGGCGTCCGCCATGCGCAGCGCCGCCTCCAGGTCGCCGTGCACTTCGACGACCTGGGCGCTGACCGCGTCCTCGAGCGGCAGGGAACCCGCGCCCAGCTGGAGCAGGGTGCCCAGGTCGGTGACGAGTGTCGCGGCAGCGTCCGGGGCGGGGCCCAGGCCCGTCTCGACGGTGCCGTCGTCGACGCGGGCATGGAAGAGCAGGTCTCCGATCACGAACTCGTAGGTCTCGCGCACGCCGCGAGCGTGCTCGGGCCGGAACGTGGCACCGACGGCTCCGACGATGCCGTGCCGGCCGCCGGTCGCCTCGGGATGCGCGCCGAGGATGGCGATCACCCGGGCGGCGGCCGTGAGTTCACCCTCAAGGCGGGCGAGGCCGCGCGCCACGGCGTCCTCGATGTCGACGAGGCGGGCGCCGACGGCGAGGAACGTCCCGAGGTCGGTCGTGATGGAGCAGACGGGGTCCGGGGCGCCACCGTTGCGGATGTCGAGCACGCCGTCGTCGACGCGCAGGTGGAACGTGTCGCCGTCCACCCGGAACTCGTACGTCTCCCGCAGGCCGCCGGCCAGTTCGGGCCGGAAACTGGCGCGCAGGCAGCCGAGCACCCAGCTGAGCCGGAAGGTGTCGCCGGGCCGGGGAACGGTCGGCAGTCGCATGCCCCAGCGGGTCAGTTCGTCGAGCACCGGGCGCATGGCCACGCCGAGTTCGGTCAGTTCGTAGACCGCCGAGGAGGCCGGTGGCGGCAGCTTGGCCTGGCTGATGACGCCGGCCTCGCGCAGTGCGCGCAGCCGCTCTGCCAGGACGTTCGGGCCGATGCCGGGTAGTCCGGCGACGAGGTCGGTGTAGCGCCGGGGCCCGAGCAGCAGCTCGCGCACGATCAGCAGGGACCACCGGCCGCCGACGACGTCCAGGGCGCGCGCCGCCGGACAGGACTGGTCATAGCTGCGTGTCATGTGGGCCGGGCCGCCTTCCCCGTGGATGGCTGATGGACGGCAGGTCGCTGCCGGTACTTAGGTTTTTGATAGTACCCGTCAACTCGCTTGATTCTGCAGGGCGTTGAGAGCGGTGCAGGCGGAATCGGCAGTTAAGTGACAACGCCCGGGATGTCCCGGTGGGTCATGTGTCCCATTGGGACATCTTGAGGAGTACAGTCGAGGACGAGGGGGACACCAGGCGCACAGCACGAGCCAAGAACGAGAAGAGGCATCCCAGATGTCAGCGCAAGAAAGCCCCGGCCTGCCCGCCGAGATGAAGGCCGTCCAGTACCGGAGCGTCGGCACCGCCCCCGAGGTGGTCACCGTCCCGCGCCCGGAGCCGGGCCCCGGCCAGGTACTCCTGAAGGTCACCGCCGCGGGCGTGTGCCACTCCGACATCGCGGTGATGAGCTGGCCCGCGGAGGCGCTGACCTTCCCGCTGCCGCTGACCCTCGGCCATGAGGGCGCGGGGACCGTGGCCGCGCTGGGTGACGGCGTGACCGGCTTCGCGGTCGGCGACTCCGTGGCCGTCTACGGGCCGTGGGGCTGCGGAGCCTGCCTGATGTGCTCGCAGGGCAAGGAGAACTACTGCTCGCGCGCCGCGGAGCTCGGCATCCTCCCGCCCGGACTCGGGGCGCCCGGCGCCATCGCCGAGTACATGATCGTGGACAACACGCGTCACCTGGTCCCGCTCGGCGATCTCGACCCCGTGACCGCCGTGCCGCTCACCGACGCGGGCCTGACTCCGTACCACGCGATCAAGACCTCCCTGCCCAAGCTGACCCCCGGCAGCACCGCCGTCGTCATCGGCACCGGCGGCCTGGGGCATGTCGCGATCCAGCTGCTGCGGGCGCTGACCCCGGCGCGTGTGATCGCCCTTGACGTCAGCGACGGCAAGCTGCGCCTTGCCCACCAGGTCGGCGCCCACGAGACCGTCCTGTCGGACGAGCACGCGGCGACGAAGGTCCGTGAGCTGACCGGCGGCCTCGGCGCGCAGGCGGTGTTCGACTTCGTCGGCGCCCCGCCCACCGTCGCCACCGCGACCGCGTGCGCGGCGGTCGAGGCGGACGTCACCATCGTCGGCATCGGCGGCGGAGCCGCGGCGGTCGGCTTCGGCACGACTCCCTACGACGCGGCGGTCCGCGCCCCGTACTGGGGCAGCAGGGCCGAACTGATCGAGGTCCTGGACCTGGCCCGTTCCGGCGCGATCGACGTGCATGTGGAGAGGTACGCGCTGGAGGACGCGCCGAAGGCGTACGAGCACCTGCACGAGGGCCGGATCAACGGCCGAGCGGTCATCCTGCCCAACGGCTGACCCCCCACGGCGCGAACGACGTGGGGCCCGGGGCTGTCGCCCCGGGCCCCACGTGTGTGCCGTGCCGATGTGCCTAGATGCGCAGCAGCCTTTCCGTGGCTTCGCGGTACTGCCGCAGCGCGAGGCGCAGTTCTTCCGTGTGCGCCTCGGTGTCGTAGTCCTGCCAGCTCGTGCGCAGGACGCGACGGCGTTCCGTGAGGGTTTCGGTCAGGTGCCTGACGGCGTCGTCGAAGAGGCTGTCGGCCTCTTCCACCGCCTGGCGCGGGCTCTCGACGAAGGTGCTGAGAGCCTGCTGGAGCCGTAGACCGAGCTTGTCGTGCTCGGCCTGCGGGAGCAGGGCGGAGCCCACGTCGGCGGCAGAGCCGTGAGTGCCGGGGGCGTGGCTGCCGGGCGTGTGGGAGCCGGGCTCATGGATGCCGGGAGCGTGCGTGCCGGTCGCAGGGGAGCCTGCGGCAGGAGAGCCCGGGGCAGGGGGAGCGGTGGGGGCCGCCGGAGCGGGGGCGGGAGCGGGGATGTCGCTGCCCATGGCCTGCTCGCGCGGTGTGGTGTGCCGGGCATCCGTCATGACGTGCCACTTCCCTTCGCATGGCGCCGGGGCAGTGCCCACGGTGCGTGGCCGCGGTCGGTTGTGGAGTGCCGGTCGTTCCGGGTGGAGTCGACCGTGTGCTCGGCGACGAGTGCGTCGAAGAGGCGTCGGGCCTCGACCATGGCCTCGCGCATTTCCTCGGTGCCGCCCTGCCCGCGTGCCGCCGTGTGCACGCGGCGGTAGCCGTGGATGTGGTGGGCGTGGTGGACGGAGAGCGCGGCCACCTGCTCGTCGAAGCGCTCACCGTCGGGGAAGCCCCGGTCCCTGGCCAGCCGGGCGAGGAGCGCGTCGGCCTCGACGACGGCCTGCTGCGGGGATTCGACGAACTGCTCCTGCACGCCTGCCCACTGAGCCACGTAGCGCTCGCGCGCGCCGGGCGGCAGCGGTTCGGCCTTGACGGAGCCGTGCAGTCGTACGCGCTCGCGCAGCTCCTGCTCGGCTGCCCTCACGTCTCCGTTGTGACGGGCGACGGTGTGGTCGTACTCGGGGCCGAAGCGGTGCTTCAGTCCAGGTCCGCCGCCCTTGGCTCGCCGCATGACGACGAAGAGGACGGCGGCTGCCGCGATGACGACCACGGCAATGATGACGGCGGTGATCATGGCTGCCTCCCTTGATGTCGTGGTTGATCAGGTGATCTCGTGTTTCGTCCAGCGCTGAGGCCTGCCGACGGGCACCCACGCGACGCGGGCACCGACCGGGGCTTCTGCGATCAGCGTGTGAACGACTGCTTCCGGGTTCGCATGGCGGCCGAGTACCCCCATGTTCGGCAAACAGTCGACTGAGCGCCGATTCACGTCCGTTCGCGCCGACGCCTGATCGAGACGGGCTGGGGTTCAGGGCGGCAGCTCGGCCGGTGGGCGCAGGCCAGGCCTGCCGAACGGGCGGGGGCGACACGCCCCGCCGAGGGCGACGCATCCGCCGCGTCGGATGACATGCTGAAACGATCAGTGAAGTCGAGATCGCGGTACGCGTGCGGCGCGTGCCGGTGGTACCCCGGACCACGCGAAGGGCAAGTGCGAAGTGCTGACCGTGCTGGTGCTGGCCGCCGATCACCGGGCGGGCGACCTGATCCCGCAGATCGAGGCCGTCCCCGGCGTGTACGTCATCTCCCAGACGGACGACAGCTTCCTCGCCATGGCGCGGGCCAGAGCCCTGCTGCCCGACGTCCTGGTCATCGACCTCAGCGCCCGTTTCGCCGGCGACGCCGCGACGGTCATCGACCAGGCCCGGCAACTCCGGCCGCCCAGCCACATCCTGGTCCACTCGGGCGACACCCTGGTGGGGGGCGTTTCCCCCGACGGCGCGGTCGGACCGGCTGCCGCGGGTTCACCGCCGGGGCTCGGGCACGCCCTTGCGCATCTCGCGGGCGACGCGGGACCGCCCCCGTGAAGGACTCTCTACGCCTCCGCGACCCGCACCGAGAGCCCGTAGTCCAGCTCGGAGCCGTCGACCAGAAGTGCCTCGACGGTGCGGGTCCCGGGGTCGATGTCGGCCTCCATGCCGTCACCGGCGAACCGGGGGAACCCGGAGGCCCCGGTCTCGCCCGTGGCCACCACGACGGCCGAGCGCAGGGCGTCGCGGGCATCGGTCGTACTCGTGCCGTCCCCCGTGAACTCGGGGACCAGCAGGATCTCGAAACGCTGCGGGACAGTGTTCATGACCGTGACGCTAGACAGGAGTCGCGCGTCACGCACGTCCACCGCTGCCGGTCGGCGCCGCCCACCGCGCTAACCGAGCGTCAGCTCGACGCGCAGCCGTCCCTGGGGGACGGCCTGCGCCGGCGGTTCGACGCGGACGGTGGCCTCGGCCGTGCCGGACGGGCCCATGAGGGGGTCCGCCCGGCAGATGAGCGTGTACTCGCCCGTGGTGGGGGCGACGAGGGAGAACCGTCCCTCGGTGTCCGTCACGGCAGCGATGTCCGGCAGGGGCTGCGGACCCTCGGTGAACAGGACGTGGGCGCCCGTCACCGGGGTGCCCGAGGTGTCGCGGACGACGCCGGTGATCTCCACTGCGGAGCTGCTGCCGTTCATCGGGATCTGCTCACGCCTTCCATGCCACGTAGTTGTTGAAGACGGGTGTGGTGAACCGGGTTCCCGAGTTCACCCGGGCTCCGCCGTAGGCGTGAATGCCGAAGCCGAAGCGGCCGGTGCTGTCGATGCGGTAGACGGAGCTGCCGCTCTGCCCGCCCGCGGTGTCGATGTCGTAGTACACCTTGCGCGGGGCGACCGAGTCGATCCCGCGCGCCGCGTACCACTGCGTCCCGGTCGGCTTGTCGCCCGGATAGCCGGAGATGTTGCCGGTGGCCTTGAGCAGGTCCGAGTCCGACCAGACGCCGAAGCCGAAATAGCCCGTGGAGGCGCCGATGTTGGAGGGCGTGATGATGGCGCCGTAGTCGAAGTTCTCGTCGCCGTTGCTCGTCCAGCCGGTCACGGAACGGAAGCTCGTGCAGGTGATGCTGCCGTAGGGCAGCGCGGCACCGTTGCGCCCCGGCATGACCTGGATGCTCTTCACCCAGCCGTCCCGGCCCGCCACACCGCTGCCCTTGATGTAGACGCAGTGGCCCGCGGTCGCGAGGGTGTGAGGTCCGAGGAGCCACCCGGTGCCCTGATAAAGGGTGTTGTCGCGGGCGGTGATCAGCAGGTAGCAGTGCACGCGCCACGGGTACACGCTGGTGTTGGTGATCTGGACGCGGTCATCGGGACCGTGCACGGTCTCCGGGGCCAGGGGCGGCGGGCCGTACGACGCCTCGCCGATGTCGGGCAGCGAGGCGGTCGGGGCCGTCCAGGCCTCGGGCGCGAAGTGCTCAGGTCGCCGGTAGCCCTCGACGTGCTCCAGGCCTTCACCCGTCGAGTGCTGTGCCTGGCCTTCGGTCCCCTCGGAGGGCGGCTGCAGCACCGCCTCCTGCTCGGCGGCCAGGGTTATCGCTCCGTCATCCGGTTCGTTCGTCACTGCGGTGTGTGGATCTTGCGCCATTCTGGATCACCCGGCTTCTCTCAGAGCTGCGATGTGATGCCTTGCAGGACGCCGCGGCCGCAACGTTTCTGGGTCGATTCCCCTTCTTACTGCCGCCGGAGAAGTGTCGCAATGAGCCTTTTGCGCCGACCGTCGCGCGGGCGCTCGTTCTGGGGTTCAGGGCGCCTTGTGCGTCAACTGCCCGGCTCCCGCGGCTCATTCGACGCTCGGGCCATCAGGTCGCCCCGCCGCCTCAAGGCGAACGGCCCCGGGCGGGGCCCCAGCAGCCACCGCCAGGTACCCGCGCCCCGCCCGCGGCCGGAGCGGGCGGGGCGCGATGCCTCAATCACGACTCGAACAAACAAGCAGCCGCAGGGAGCGGCCCGTTCCGCGCGCCCGGGGGGCTAAGGGCGGGCGTAGGGCCGGGTCATGATCTCCATGTTGTGGCCGTCCGGATCGTCGAAGTACGCGCCGCGCCCGCCGAACAGACGGTTGATGTGGCCGGGTTCGGTATGGCCGGGGTCCGCGTAGTAGGTGACCCCGACCGCCTCCAGGCGGGCGATCATGGCGTCGAACTGCTCGTCGGGGACGAGGAACGCGTAGTGCTGGGACTGGACCGGCTCATCGGTCAGCTCGTAATAGTCGAGCGTCACGCCGTTGCCCAGGTCGACGGGCAGGAACGGACCGAACGGGGCGCCGACCTCCAGACCCAGGATCACCGCGAGGAACTCGGCGGACAGCTGCCGGTCCTTGGCGTAGACGGCGGTGTGGTTCAACTGGACGGTCGTGACGGGCGCATCGAGGTCGTGCGGGTGCTGCGGCATGTGAGGTCTCTTCCGGTTCTTGGAATCCACTGGCGGTGCGCCGCGAGGGCGCTGTGGGAAGTCGGAAGAGGGGACGGCGGGGCTCTGGCCCGCCTCGCGCTCATGCCAAGGCCGGACGCCTTACTCGTACGTGGCCCATGGCCGACCCGGCAGTCACCCGAGTGACCTTAATGGGCGGCGTGGGGCGGGGCAACGCCGTTTCGCCGGCGTCGGCGGGGCGCCCGCGTCGCGCCTGACCGGCGGCACACCCCGGACGGCCGGGCGTTAGCCTCGTCCTGGACGACTGGGCAGTGGAAGGGAGACGGGCGTGGCGGAGCAGGAGCGGCGGTCCCGGCGGCGGGGGCAGGGTGAGCTGGAGGCGCAGGTCCTCTCGGCACTGCGCGAGGCGGACGGCCCCGCGACCGCGGGCTGGGTGCAGGAGCGGCTCGGCGCGGACCTCGCGTACACGACCGTCGTGACGATCCTGAGCCGTCTCCTCGACAAGGGCGCCGTGACGCGCGAGCGCGCCGGCCGCTCCTTCGCGTGGACGCCGTCGGCCGACGAGGCGGGCCTCGCGGCGCGCAAGATGCGCAAGGTGCTCGACGGCGAGCGCGACCGGGAGGCGGTCCTCGCCAGTTTCCTCACCGCGCTGCCGCCGGACGACGAGCAGGTGCTGCGTGAGCTCCTGCGGCAGGCCGAGGCGGAGAAGGACACCTGAGCCGTCATGGGGATGTTCGTCCTTCTGCCGCTCGTGCTGCCGCTGACGGCCTGGCCGGTCGCCCGGCTCGCCGAGCAGCGGCTGCACCCGCGGACGGCGACCCGGCTGCTCACGACGGTCGCCGCGGTCATGGCACTCTGCAGCACGCTGTGCCTGGGCCTCCTGATGGTCGTCGGCACGGCGCAGCTGCCCGGCAACCCGCTGCCCGACGGCTGGTCTGACCCCGAGGTGCGCGCGGCCGTCCCGTACGACGGCGTCGCCGGGCGCCTCGCCATCCCGGGGCTGCTCGCCGTGGCCCTGGCGTGCGGCAGGACCCTGTGGCGCCACCGCCAGGTACGCCGCCGCGCCCACCGCGCCCTCGCCGGGCTGCCCGGCACCGCGGTCGCCGTCCTGCCCGACACCGTGCCCTACGCCTACGCGCTGCCCGGCGGCGCCCGCGACCGGGTCGTGGTGACCACCGCGCTGCTCGACTGCCTCGCCCCCGCCGAGCGCCGCGCCCTGTTCGCCCACGAGCGCGCCCACCTCGCGACCCGCCACCACCGCTACCTCCTCGCCGTGCAACTGGCCGCGCGCGCCAACCCGTTCCTGCGCCCGCTGCGTACGGCCGTGGTCTACACGACCGAGCGCTGGGCCGACGAGGACGCCGCCCATGCCGTCGGCGACCGCAAGGCCGTGGCCCGCGCGATCGGCAAGGCGGCTCTCCACTCCCGGGGCGCCCCCGCCCCGACCCTGGCCGGACTCGCGGCACCGGGGCCCGTGCCGCGCCGGGTGGCGGCCCTCCTCGGCCCGGCTCCCGCGGCGCGCAGCTGGCCTTCGCTGTTCACCGCGGTGGGGCTCGCGGCGTGGGCGGCCGCCGCGGGGGCCGCGGTCTCCGCCATGTCGTCGGCGAACTCCGCCGTGACGATGGTCATGATCCTGCACGCGGCCACCCCGCTTTGAGGGCGTAGGTCCCGGCCCACTCGCTTTGCCGTTCCTTTACAGTGGCTGTAGAAGCACCACCGCTTCCACGCCACCGCCCTCGTACGACGCTTCGTACGAGTACGAGAAGGAGCCACGGACCCGCAATGGGTGAGCCTCCCAGTACGAACCGTGCCACGTCCCGCCCGCTGTCCGAGCGCGAGGGAACGGGGGTGGCACGGTGACCGAGATCCTGCTCCTGCTGCTCGCCCTGCTCCTCACGCTCGCCTGCGCGCTGTTCGTGGCGGCCGAGTTCTCCCTGACCACCGTCGAGCGCGGTGACCTTGAACGCGCCGCCGAGGTACGCGAGCGCGGCGCCGAAAGCGCCCTGAAGGCGGTCCGCCGGCTGACCCTTCAGCTGTCCGGCGCCCAGCTCGGCATCACCGTCACCTCGCTGGTCATCGGCATGCTCGCCGAACCGTCGCTCGCGGCGCTCCTGCGCGGCCCGCTGGAGGCCGCGGGTCTCGGGGGCGCCGCTCCCACCACGGCCACCCTGCTCGGTGTGGCGCTCTCCACCGTGATCCTGATGGTCGTGGGCGAACTGGTGCCCAAGAACTGGGCGATCTCCCGGCCGCTGGCCGTCGCCAAGGTGGTCGCCGCACCCCAGCGCGGCTTCACCGCCGCCTTCGGACCGTTCATCCGGCACCTGAACAACACCGCGAACCACGTCGTACGCCGCTTCGGCCTGGAACCCGCGGAGGAGCTTGCCTCCGCGCGCACCCCCGAGGAGCTGGTCGCCCTCGCCCGGCGATCGGCCGCCGAGGGCGCCCTGGAGGCGGACTCCGCCGAGCTGTTCGTGCGCACCCTGCACCTGAGCGAGCTGACCGCGGAGAACGTGATGACCCCGCGTGTCGACGTACGGGCCCTGGAGGCGCACGCCACGGCCGCCGACGCGGCGAACCTGACGCACGCCACGGGCCTGTCCCGCTTCCCCGTCTTCCGCGACAGCCTGGACGAGGTCATCGGCACCGTCCACATCCGCGACGTGCTCGCCCTGGCCCCTGACAAGCGCCGGCTCACCCCGGTCACCGACCTGGCCACCGAGCCCCTGCTCGTGCCCGACAGCTTGCCCGCCGACCGGCTCCTCGAGCGGATGCGGGAGACCCGCACGATGGCCGTGGTCATCGACGAGTACGGCGGCACGGCCGGTGTGGCGACGGTGGAGGACATCGTCGAGGAGGTCGTGGGCGAGGTCCGCGACGAGCACGACCCCGTCGAGATCCCCGACCTGCTGCCCGCCCAGGCGGCCCCGGACGGCCGCACCGTGTGGGAGGCCGACGGGAGCGTCCGCATCGACCAGCTCGCCGCGATAGGACTCACCGCGCCCGAAGGGCCGTACGAGACCGTGGCCGGACTGATCGCCACCCGGCTCTCCCGCATCCCGGCCGAGGGCGACGCCCTCGACCTCGACGGCTGGCGCCTCGCGGTCCTGACGGTCGAGCACCACCGTGCCGACCGGATCCGCATCACCGAACCCGCACTCCAGCTGCCCCGCCAGACCGTGGGAGAGGCACGATGACCACGCTCCAGCTCGCCATCGGCGCCCTGACCCTGCTCACCAACGCCTTCTTCGTCGGCGCCGAGTTCGCCCTGATCTCCGTGCGCCGCAGCCAGATCGAACCCCGCGCCCAGGCGGGCGACAAGCGCGCCCGCATCACTTTGTGGGGCCTGCAGCACATCTCCGCGATGATGGCCACCGCCCAACTCGGCATCACCGTCTCCTCCTTGGTGCTCGGCGCGGTCGCCGAACCCGCCATCGCGCACCTCCTGGAGCCCGCCTTCGAGGCGGTCCACATCCCGCACGCCCTGGTGCACCCGATCGCCTTCGTCATCGCCCTGACGGTGGCGACGTATCTGCACATGCTGATCGGCGAGATGATCCCCAAGAACATCGCCCTCGCCGCGCCCGCACGGACCGCCCTGCTGCTCGGCCCGCCGCTGGTGGCACTCACCCGCGCCCTCAGGCCGGTCGTCTTCGGCATCAACGCCTTCGCCAACACCCTCCTCAAGCTGCTCAGGGTCGAACCGAAGGACGAGGTCGAGTCCGTCTACACCGACGACCAGCTCGCCCGCATGGTCGTGGACTCCAGCGAGGCGGGTCTCCTCTCGGCGGCCGACGGCGAGCGACTGCGCGACGCGCTGGAGCTGGGCACCCGGCCGGTCGGCGAGATCCTCGTGCCGGCCGCCAAGATGCGCACCGTCGACCACTCGGTCACCCCGGCGCGCCTGGAACAGGTGGCCGCGGACGCGGGCTTCTCCCGCTTCCCGGTGACGGGGCCCGACGGCACCCTGCTCGGCTACCTCCACATCAAGGACACCCTGGGCATCGCCGAGCGCGACCGGCCCTTCCCGCGCGCCGCGTTGCACGTGGTCACGCGGGTGCACATCGACACCCCGCTCGACGACACGCTCACCGCGCTGCGGGCCGGGGGCAGTCACCTGGCGGCGGTCACCGGCGAGAGCGGCACGGTGCTCGGGTTCGTCACCATGGAGGACGTGCTGTCCGAGCTGGTCGGCCCCTCACCGGCGGTGCTCGGCTGATTCACAGGTGGCGCGACTGTACGTGCGGGGGCTCCGGTGGCTAGGGTGCCCGTGATGTTCTACACAGGTGTAGCACCCGCATTGGACGTAAGACGCGCGACCGCGGGCCCGGGTTCCCCCGGGAGGTCCCGTGAGTGAGCCTGTCCGCTCGATGTCCCGGGCCGGGGCGTTGCGCTCGCCGCTGCCCGCCGCGCGCAACGTCCCTCCGGAGGCTCCGGCGCCCGTCACGGTGGCGCCGCAGCCTCCGGTCAAACGCCGGGACTCGTTCTTCGACAACGCCAAGTACCTGGCGATCGTGCTGGTCGCGATGGGCCACGCCTGGGAGCCGCTGCGCGGCGACAGCCGGGCGGCGGCCGCGTTCTACATCACCGTCTACACCTTCCACATGCCGGCGTTCATCGTCATCTCCGGCTACTTCTCACGGAGTTTCGACGCGAGCCCCGGCCGCCTCAAGCGCCTGGTGACGGGCATCGCGGTGCCGTACGTCATCTTCGAGGTGGCCTACACCTTCTTCAAGCGCTGGGCGGGCGACGACCCGACGTACCCGATCAGCCTGCTCGACCCCTGGTATCTCACCTGGTTCCTGGTCGCGCTCTTCGTCTGGCGGCTGACCACCCCGCTGTGGAAGGTGGTCCGTTGGCCCCTGCCCATAGCGCTGGCCATCGCGGCGCTGGCCTCGGTCTCGCCGGACATCGGCGACGACCTGGACCTCCAACGCGTCCTGCAGTTCCTGCCGTTCTTCGTCCTCGGACTGTGCCTGAAGCCCGAGCACTTCCAGATCGTGCGCCGCCGCGAGGCCCGCATCCTGGCGCTGCCGGTCTTCGCGGGGGCCCTGCTCTTCGCGTACTGGGCTGCACCGCGGATGAACGCCGCCTGGTTCTACCGCCGGGACAGCGCGCAGGAGCTCGCCGCGCCCGGCTGGTCCGGGGCCGTGATGACGCTCGGGATGTTCGGCTGCTCGGTGATCCTCGTGGCGTGCTTCTTCGCCTGGGTGCCGGGCCGCAGGCTGTGGTTCACCGCCCTCGGCGCGGGCACGCTCTACGGCTATCTGCTGCACGGCTTCATCGCCAAGGGCTCCCGGTTCTGGGACTGGTACGAACTCGACTGGCTGCACACACCGCTGGGCGAGATCACCGTCACCCTCGGCGCCGCGGCCCTCATCACCGCGCTGTGCACGCCGCCGGTGCAGCGCCTCTTCAAGTTCGCGATGGAGCCCGAGATGGAGTGGGCGTTCAAGAAGGACGCGAAGGCGGTGGCCCGCGGCAGGGGCGCGCACCGGCGGCGCTGACAGGGTGCGGCTCCGCTCCCGGTGGCCGGGCCGCCGCCGGGAGCAGAGCAGTTGTCGGTGCCGTGGGTCAGGCAGTGGACAGTTCGTAGAAGCCCCTGCCGAACGTCGCGGCCACCAGGCGGTGGTTCCCCGCGTCGTACTCGATGTCGTCGACCGGTACCGCGGGCATCCCGCGGCCCAGGCGCGTCCAGTGGCCTCCCTTGGCGCCGGAGGTGAACACCCCCTGGTCGGTGCCGATGTGGAGCGTGCCGCCCCGTGCGATGACGAGGTCGTTGACCGGCGCGTCCGGCAGATTGCCGGACAGGTTCCTCCAGTGCGCGCCGCCGTCCGTACTGCCGTAGACGTGGGGCGTGCCGGAGCCGGAACGATAGGCGGAGTGAGTGGTGTAGACACGGTCGGCGTCGCGCGGGTCGACGACGACGCGGGTGACCCAGGGGAGCCCTTCGGCGAGCTTCGTCCAGTGCGCGCCGCTGTCCTTCGTGACCCAGACGCGGCCGTCGTCCGTTCCGGCGTAGATGGTGCGGCCGTCCGCGGCCGGGGCGATCGAGGTGATCGTGCCGTAGTTGGTGTAGATCGGGTCGGGGCCCGGGCCGCCCGACAGGTCGGGGCTGATGGCCTGCCAGGTGGCGCCGCCGTCCGTGGAGCGGTTGAGCACCTCGGAGCCGTAGTAGAGGATCTTCGGATCGCGGGGGTCGAAGACGACCGGCGTGAACCAGTTGCGGCGCTTGAATGTGGTCTTGTCCGCGAAGTAGGTGAGGGTGTCGCCGCCGTCGGTGGAGCTGAAGCAGTTGCCGTACTGGTAGCAGGCGTAGACGTTGTTCACGTCGGTCGGGTTGATCAGGTTCTCCTCGCCGTCCCCGCCGAGGTATTCGTTGAAGCGCTCGCCGCCCCAGGAACGTATCGAGCCGTTGTCCTGTGAACCTCCGGAGATCCGCGAGGTGTCCTGCGGCGATATCGCCGCGCTGTAGAGCTGGGTGTACGGCTCGTGGCGCGCCTTGACCCAGCCGCCGTCGCCGTTCGCGTCGGAGCGGTAGACACCGCCGTCGTTGCCGAGGTAGACGCGGCCGGGGCGGCGCGGGTCCCAGATCATCGCGTGCTGGTCGACGTGGATGCTGGTGTCGTCGGCCGTCCAGGTGGCGGCCCCGTCCTTGGAGGTCATCAGCGGGACTCCGGCGACATGCACGTGCTCGGCGTCGCGGGGGTCGGTCCAGATCTTGCCGAACCACCAGCCGAAGGTGGACTGCGAGTCGGTGAGTCTCTTGTCGGCCGGGGTCCGCTGCCAGGTGTCGCCCGCGTCCGTGGAGGCGTAGAAGCCCTCGAAGGGGCCGTCCGTCTTGTTGACGATGGCGTAGGCGCGCTCACCCGCGACGGCGAGGCCGATCCGTCCCACGTCCGGGCCCTGCGCGGGCAGGCCACCGCCGAGCCGCTTCCAGGTCCTGCCGTCGTCACCGGAGCGGAAGATGCCGGAGCCCTCCCCGCCGTAGGTACGGCGTTCGGGTGTGCGGCGGTGGTCCCACAGCACGGCGTACAGCTTCTTGCCCCGCACGACGATCTCGGTGGCGCCGGTGAACTCGTTGGCGCCGGTGAGGATGCGCTGCCACGTCCTGCCGCCGTTCTCCGAGCGGTAGACGCCGCGGTCGCCGCCGCCGTTGTAGAGCGATCCTGCCGCGGCCACGTAGACGCGGCGCGGGTTGCCCGGGTCCACCGTGATGGCGCTGATCGCGCCCGAGTCGCGCAGCCCGGACTGCTTCCAGTGCCTGCCGCCGTCGGTGCTGCGGTAGAGGCCCGTTCCCTCGTACGTGATGCTGCCGCCGCCGGGGTTGGGCTCGCCGGTCCCCGCGTACAGCGTGCCGTCGGGTCCCGTGGCGAGCGCGCCCATCGACTGCGTCCAGCCGTCGGGCCACGCGGACTTGAAGGTCTGCCCGGCGTCGGTGCTGCGCCAGACGCCGCCGCTGGCCGCGGCGGCGTACAAGGTGTCCGCGCGCTTGGGGTCGAGGGCGAGGGAGACGACGCGCCCGCCGATGTTGGTCGGCCCGACGGACTTCCACCGGCCGCCGGTGGTGGGCAGTTCGCGGGCCTGCGCGGCGGCGTCCTCGTGGGCGTGGCGCGGAATCGACTCTCCGGGGACGGTCTTCTGCAGGTAGCGGTACTCGGCGGGCGCGGCCGGGCCGCGTACGGGGCGGTAGACGTCCCCCGGTGGCGGGGGCGCCGCGGAGGCCGGTGCCGTGACCATCAGGACACCCGCGAGCGGGGCGAGGACCAGGTGAAGCAGGCGTCTGCGCATGGGCTCCCTCTTCTTCCTTCGGCGTCCTTCGGCATGGCCATTTCAAGCTGTGCCGACGTTAGGGGAGGGGAAGGGGAAGCAGTAGGTCGCAACCCGGCCGTTGTGGCCGCGCGGGCAGGGGTGCTCGTGTGTGCTGCGGGAGTCGCCTTCCATAACAGCGCCTCAGTGCGGCGCGGGCCCGAACCGGCGCCGGTACGCCGAAGGGGTAAGACCCGTCTCGCGGCGCATCAGGGCGCGCAGATTGGCGGTGGTGCCGAGTCCGCTGCGCCGGGCGACCGTCTCGAAGGGCGCCACGCCCCGCTCGATCAACCGGCAGGCCAGGGCGAGCCGTTCGCCGGTGAGCCAGGCCAGGGGAGTGGTGCCGAGCTGGGCCTGGAAGCGGCGGTGCAGGGTCGCGGGGCTGAGCGCGGCGCGCGACGCGAGATCCGGCACGGAGAGGGGCGAGTCGAGCCGTTCCTGTGCCCAGGCGAGGACCGGGGCCAGGGACTCGTCCGGCGCCTCGGGCACCGGCCGCTCGACGAACTGCCGCTGACCGCCGTCCCGGTGGGCTGCGAAGACGAGGCGGCGGCTCACCGCGTTGGCGACCTCGGCACCGTGGTCACGGCGGACCAGATGCAACCCCAGGTCCAGGGCCGCGGCGCTGCCCGCGGCGGTCAGGATGTCGCCGTCGTCGACGAAGAGGACGTCCGGTTCGAGCCGTACGCCGGGAAAGCGGGCCCGGAAGTCGTCCGCCCACTGCCAGTGCGCGGTGGCCCGGCGTCCGTCGAGGACCCCTGCCTCGGCGAGCGTGAAGGCACCGCTGCAGAATCCGACGAGCCGGGTCCCTCGGGCGTGCGCCCGGCGAATGGCGTCCAGGACGGCCGGGCGGCGGGGAACCTCGGTGTCGGGCCGATTGGGCACGATCAAGGTGTCCGCGGAGTCCGCCGCGTCCAGCCCGGCGACACCCGAGAGCGTGAAGAAGCCGTCCCGCATCAGGGTGCGCGGCTCGGGCGAGCAGAGGGCGAACTCGTAGATCTCACGCCCGAGTTCGGGGCGACGCAGGCCGAAGACCTCGGTGGCGCACCCCAGCTCGAAGGGGTTGGAGTTCGCGTCGACGATCACGACGACGCGGTGCGGGGGCCGCCCTTCCGTGGCCTGAGAGGATTCTTGCGGCATGGGCTATTTCTACCACTCACGGAGAGGTGATCAGCCGTCGGAAGCTGGACGCATGAACAGCGAACCGAACGAACCGGCCGGATACAGCGAACCCATTGCCCTCGGCAAGGCCCTGGCCTCCTTCGACGCCCTCTGGAGCCCTCGCATCGTCACCCGCGTCAACGACTACGACGTACGCGTGGCCAAGGTCGAGGGCGACCACCTCTGGCACGTCCATGACGACACCGACGAGTTCTTCCTGGTCCTGGAGGGCGAACTGCGCATCGCCCTGCGCGAGCCGACAGGCGAACGCACCGTCACCCTCCCCAAGGACGCCGTCTTCACGGTCCCGCGCGGCACCGAACACAAGCCGTCCGCCCCGTCCGGCGCCAAGATCCTCCTCTTCGAGCCCACCGGCACCCCGACGGTCGGCGACCGTCACGACGAGGTCCCCTCCCACGTCGACGCCACGACGGGCCACGGCCTCGAACTCTGAGCGCGGCCCGCCGGGCTTCTGGGCAGCGGCACGCAACAGCGGTATGCCAAGTGTTGACCCGTACACCACGAGAGGGTGGGCCAGACATGTGGACCGCTGGATTCTGGAAGGCCACCGCGGAGCGTGCGCTCCGTACCTTCGCGCAGGCGCTCGCCGCCGTTCTGGTCGCCGGGGCGACCACCCTCCTGGACGTCGACTGGAAGGCGGCGCTCGCCACCGCGGGGATGGCGACACTGCTCGCCGTGCTCACGGCGGTCGGTGCCGCCAATGTCGGGGCGCGCGGGCCCGGCATCACGGAGACGCCGACCGCCCGCGAGGGACGGACCGCGACCTAGGGGAGGACAAGCCGCCCGGCCTCCACCGAGATCCGTTCGCCCCGGAACCGCTCCCGCAGCCGCCGGTCGTGCGACACCACGACCAGCGTGCCGCGGAATCCGGCCAGCGCCTCGTCGACTTCCTCGACCAGGGCGGGGGAGAGGTGGTTCGTCGGCTCGTCGAGCAGCAGGAGATCGGCGGGACGCGTCACCAGGCGTGCGAGCGCCAGGCGGCGGCGCTGCCCCACGGAGAGCCCCTTCACCGGCACGGCCAGGTCGTCCTCGCGGAACAGGCCGAGGGACAGGAGCGCTTGGGCGTGGTCCTCGGGCAGCCCCGCGAGCCCCGCCGCGAAGGCGTCGAGCAGCGGCCTCGCCGTGTCCTCGTGGCCGATGTACTCGATCTCCTGCGGCAAGTAGCCCACACGGGCGGGGAGTTGGACCTCCCCGTGATCCGGGGCGAGCGCACCGGCGAGGACGGCGAGCAGCGTCGACTTGCCCGCGCCGTTCACCCCGGTCACCAGCGTGCGCGAGCCCGGATCGAGGGCCAGGCGCTCCACGGCGAGCCGCCCGCCCACCGCGACGTCCGTCAGCACGACCGGGCGTACGAAGGGGTGGTCGCCGCCCGCCAGGCCCTCACCGGCCGTGAAGTGCAGGGGGTCGGGCGGGCGTGGCACCGGATCGGCGCGCAGCCTGCGCAACCGCTCGCGCGCGTTGCGCACGATGCCGGAGAGCTGGCCCTCCACCGACCGGTTGTGGCTCGCGAAGCGGGGGCTCTCGCTCATCCGCCACCCGACCGCGAGCCGCTTGTTGCCGCCCTCGGCGAGCCGCTCCTGGCGTTCGACCTCCTCGCTCCACTCCCGGTAGCGCTCCTCCCAGCGCCGCCGGGCCGTGGCGCGCTGCTCCAGATAGCCGTGCCAGCCGCCGCCGAAGCGGGCCACGGACCTGCGGTCGCCGTCGACCTCGACGATCACCTCGGCGACCCGGTCGAGGAAGACGCGGTCGTGGGTGACGGCCACGACCGTGCCCCGGTGGGCGCGCAGCCGCTCCTCCAGCCAGCCGAGCGCCTGGTCGTCCAAATGGTTCGTCGGCTCGTCCAGGAGGAGCAGCTCGGGCTGCGGGGCCAGGACGCAGGCGAGCGCGAGGCGCGCGGACTCGCCGCCGGAGAGCGAACCCAGGGTGCGCGAACGTTCCAGGTGCGGTACGCCGAGACCGTGCAGCGCCGCGTCGAGGCGTGCGTCGGCGCGGTAGCCCTCACGTGCCTCGAAGGCGGCGATGAGGTCTCCGTACGCGGCCAGCTCGGCCTCACCGGCCGAGCCGAGCGTCTCCTCCGCCTCCCGGATCCGGCGCTCCAGATCCCGCAGCTCGGCGAGCGCGTCGTCCACCGCGTCCCGCACGGTGGCGTTCGGCGGAAGGCGAAGGGTCTGCGCGAGATAACCGGTGCCGCCGTCCGAGACGACGGCCACCTCACCGTCGGCGGGCGCGAACTCGCCCGCCATCAGGCGCAGGAGCGTCGACTTGCCCGAACCGTTCTCGCCGATGACACACGCCTTCTCGCCGGGCCGCACCGACAGGGAGACCCGTTCGAGCACGGGGCGCTCCGGATAGCCGTACGACACATCGCGCAGGACCAGTTGACTCACGGTGCACATCCCCCTCGCCTCGGAGCCACGGCTGCCACGCTTCGGCCTCAGACGGGCTGGCCGAACAGCTCCCGCAGTACATCCTCCATCGTGACCATGCCGGCCAGCCTGCCGTCCGAGCCGAGCACCGCCGCCACATGCGTGCGGCTGCCGCGCATCGCGGTCAGCACGTCGTCCAGCGGGGTGGTCTCCCTGACCTGGGCGATCTTGCGCATGTCCGGCACGCGGAACGGCAGATCGCGCGGCATCCGGTCGAGTGCGTCCTTGACGTGCAGGTAGCCGACGATACGACGGCCGTCGTCGACGACGGGGAAGCGCGAGAAACCGGACTCCGCCGAAAGCCGCTCCAGCTCCTCGGGCGTCACGCCCACCCGGGCGTAGACCACGCTCTCCAGCGGGAGCACCACGTCCCTGACGGGTCGGCGTCCCAGCTCCAGGGCGTCGTGCAGCCGCTCCTGGGCGCGGTCGTCGAGCAGCCCCGCCTCGCCGGAGTCCTTGACCATGCGGGCGAGCTCGTCGTCCGAGAAGGACGCGCTCACCTCGTCCTTCGCCTCGACCCTGAGGAGCTTCAACAGGCCGTTGGCGAAGGCGTTGATCGCGAAGATGACCGGGCGCAGCGCCCGTGCGATCGCGACCAGCGGCGGGCCGAGCAGCAGAGCGGTGCGCACGGGCTCGGCGAGCGAGATGTTCTTGGGGATCATCTCGCCGAGCAGCATGTGCAGGTACGTGGCCAGGGCCAGGGCGATGACGAACGAGAGCGGGTGGACCAGGCCGTGCGGCACCCCGACGCCGTCGAACAGCGGCTCCAGGATGTGCGCGATCGCGGGTTCGGCGACGATGCCGAGCACCAGCGTGCACAGCGTGATGCCGAGCTGCGCCGCGGCGAGCAGCGCGGAGACGTGCCGCAGGCCCCACAGCACGCTCTTGGCGCGCCGGTCGCCGTCCTCGGCGTACGGCTCGATCTGGCTCCTGCGTACGGAGATGAGGGCGAACTCGGCGCCCACGAAGAAGGCGTTGACGACGAGGGTCGCCAGGCCGATCAACAACTGGATGGCGGTCATCGCTCCTCCTCCTGGTGGGCGTCGTGCAGGGGCGCGTGCAGCAGGACGCGGGCCGCGCGGCGGCCGCGGGCGTCCACGACGTCGAGCCGCCAGCCGCCCACCTCCAGGGTGTCGCCCTCGGCGGGGATGCGGCCGAGTTCGGTGGCGACGAGCCCGGCGAGCGTCTCGTACGGACCGTCCGGCGTGCGCAGGCCGACGCGGGCCAGCTGATCGGTGCGGGCCGAGCCGTCGGCGGAGTACCGTGTCCGGCCGTCGTCGCCTTTGCCGTCGGCGGCGATGTCGGGCGTCTCGTGCGGGTCGTGCTCGTCCCGCACCTCGCCGACGACCTCCTCGACGATGTCCTCCAGGGTCGCGACGCCGGCCGTGCCGCCGTACTCGTCGATGACCACGGCCATCGTCCGCTTGCCGGAGAGCCGGTCGAGCAGGCGGTCGACGGTCAGCGTCTCCGGTACGAGCAGGGGCTCGCGCATCAGCTCGGCCACGGGGAAGCGGGCCCGGCGCTCGGCCGGTACGGCAAGGACGTCCTTGATGTGCGCGACGCCGACGACCGAGTCGAGGTTGCCGCGGTAGACGGGGAAGCGGGACAGGCCGGTCGCCCGGGTGGCGTTCGCGACGTCCTCGCAGGTGGCCATCACGTCGAGGGCCATGACCTGGACGCGCGGCGTCATCACGTTCTGGGCGGAGAGGTCGGCGAGGTTCAGGGTGCGGACGAACAGCTCGGCGGTGTCCGGCTCCAGTGAGCCCTCCTTGGCGGAGTGCCGGGCGAGCGCCACCAGCTCCTTGGGGCTGCGCGCGGAGGCCAGCTCCTCGGTGGGCTGGATGCCGAAGCGGCGTACGGAGCGGTTCGCGGTGTTGTTCAGGTGCGCGATGAAGGGGCGGAACACGGCGCTGAACAGGCGCTGGGGGGTCGCCACCCGTTTGGCGACGGCCAATGGGGACGAGATCGCCCAGTTCTTGGGGACCAGCTCGCCGACGACCATCAGGAAGACGGTGGACAGGGCCGTGCCGATGACCAGGGCGATCGACGAGGCCGCCGACGTGGGGATGCCCATGGCGCGCAGCGGGCCCGAGATCAGCTTGGCGATGGAGGACTCGGAGAGCATGCCGACGACCAGATTGGTGACGGTGATGCCCAGCTGGGCCCCGGAGAGCTGGAAGGTGAGGTTCTTGACGGCTTTGAGAGCGCCCGCGGCACCGCGCTCGCCGCGTTCGGCGGCTCGCTCCAGCTCGCTGCGCTCGACCGTCGTGAGGGAGAACTCGGCCGCGACGAAGACGCCACAGGCCAGCGAGAGCAGCACCGCCACCAGGAGCAGGAGCACTTCGGTCATCGGGTCACCTCCGTCCCATGATCGGGCAGGGACCGGGGGAATGCGCGATGTCGGGTACTGGGAGGCTCGCCCATGGGCGGACGCTCACACCTTTCGTAGACGTTCGAGTGGTCCGTCCATATTAAAGGATCAGCAAAGCCCACTCCTGCGGATCACATACGGGTACCCACCGCTGGGCCGCTCAGTCGACGAGGTGCTTCACCCAGCGCCTCCACTGCGGCTGGGGCGCGTACCCCGCCGCGTGCCAGGCGTGATGGGCCTGTTCGTTGCGGTCGAGGACCATGGCGTCGCCGCGCCGTCCGCCGAGGCGCACGAAACGCTCCTCCGCCGCGGCGAGCAGCGCCGAGCCGATGCCCTGACGGCGGTGGTCCGGGTGCACGGCGAGGCGGTAGAGGTGGCAGCGCCAGCCGTCGAAGCCGGCTATCACGGTGCCCGCGAGGAGGCCGTCGCGTTCCGCGAGCAGCAGGGCGCCGGGATCGCGGGCGACCAGGCGCGCCACTCCGTCGTGGTCGTCGCTGACGCTCGTGCCCTTCGCGGCTCCGCGCCAGAACAGCAGTACGTCGTCGATGTCCGAGGGAGTCGCGCTGCGGATGTGGAGATCGCTCATGCGGAGATGCAAGCAGTACGGCTGCCCGCGGGCGAGCGGATTTCGTCGCGCGCTGCTGCCCTCCGGCTCGTGGCGGAAACCTGCTGTAGAAACTTTTTCTAGAAAATGTATCTAGAATGAGCGGTGGTTGGGCCAGAATCTCGGTCATGGTCAATCGTGAGTCCGAGCCGGTGCATCAGCCCGTGCCCGGCAACCCCTACGTCCAGCCGGTGCCCCCGGCGGGCAGCCCGCGAAAGCTCCGCCTCGCCCTCGGCATCGGTGCCCTCGCCCTGGTCCTGATCGGCGTGGGCTTCTACGCCGTCACGCAAGCAGACGGGGAGGGGCAAGGGAGCGGTTCCCCTGAGCCCGTCGCCGGGCAGACACGGCAATCGCCGGACAGGGGGCCGGAGTCAGCGGACCCGGACAGGGGCGCGAAGGACGACGGGTCGGCCGCCGTGATCGACGTCAACGCGGGGCGCAAGCCCGGTGAGGCCAAGGCGTGGGTCGCCATGAACGACATCAAGCTGCCGGGCAAGGGCACGCTGCTCCTCGACCTCTGGCACGTCCCCGGGATCGTGGCCCAGGCCGAGTACGACGAGGTCACCGGCTACCGGACCGAGGACGGCTCGAAGGCGTGGTCGGTGCCGCTGCCCGGCACGGTGTGCGACACACCGGTGAACCCCACGCCGGACGGCAAGGTCGTGGTGGCGTACACGAAGAAGAAGTCCGACCGGAACGCGTCGTGCGACCAGCTGCGGATGATCGACCTGAAGACCGGCGAGAAGGGCTGGCACAAGGAACTCGTCGACCGTGGCTTCTGGGACGACACCAGTGCGACGCATGTCTCCATCACCGGCGGCACCGTCCTGGTCGACCAGAGCGCCACCATGCGGGCCTACCGGATCAACGACGGCAAGCGGCTGTTCACGACCGAACGGGAAAAGAAGGGCGGCTGCTCCCTCGACGGCGTCGCGGGCGGCTCACGGCTGATCCAGGTGGAGTCCTGTCAGCCGGGCAGCCCCGGCACGCACGGCAGGCTCAAGAAGCTGGACCCCCGCACCGGGGACGTCGAGTGGAGCTACCGGACGAAGAAGGGCTGGAGCATCCAGAAGGTCTACTCCGTCGACCCCGTCGTGGTCGCCGTCCGGAATCGCGAAGAGATGGACAAGTGGGCCGTCGTCGCCGTCGACGACAAGGGGGACGAGCGCTCCTGGATCGCCATGGGCAAGAAACCGGACGCCTTCGAGATGTGCGCGGGAGCCGGGGACTCCGGCGAGGGAGTGCAGAACTGTCCCGGTGGCGCCGTCGACGCGGACACGTTCTACCTGGCGAGCGAGCCCAAGGACGGCGTACTCGGACCCAACAAGATCGTCGCTTTCGACCTCCGTACGGGCAAGTCCAAGTGGACCGGTTCGGTCGAGGGCGGGCGGCAGATCACCCCGGTTGCCGGTGCGGGCAAGCCCGGCGTGACCGCCTACGTGCGGGCGCAAAACGGCAAGAGCGGGCAGACCGTGCGGTTCGGCCCCGGTGGCGGCGAGCCCGACGTGCTGCTGCGGCACACCTCGTCGGCCCAGAGCATGGAATCGGGGATGTTCGCGGGCCACACCCTGTACGCCGACGGGCGGTTCTTCGTGACCCCCTCACTCCTGTCGGGCAAGAGCCACGGCGGCAAGGGCGAGGAGGGCAACGCCCGCATGCTCGCCTTCGCCCGGTGAGACCCCCGGCAGCACGGCACACCCGCACGTCCGCACCAGCAGTGGAGTCACGATGACGCAGCCCCCGCCCCCCGAGCAGTCCCCGCAGCACCCGCAGGGACCCGCGTCGGCGCAGGGCGCCTTCGGCCCGCCCCCGCAAGGCGCCTTCGGTCCGCCCCCGCAGGGACACACCCCGGGCTTCGGCCCGCCCATGGCCCCGCCGCCCGGCGGCTTCGGCCCACCCCGGCCCCACCCGCCCACGCCGGTTCCCGCACGGCCACCGGGCGGCGGCGGGCGGCCGGGACGCCGGGCCGCGATCGTGGTGTCCGTCGTCGCCGCGATCGCCCTGATCGTCGGCGGCGGCGTCTGGTACGTCACGACGGCCGGCGACGGCTCGAAGGGCGAGGCCGCGGCCAAACCGGGCGGCGACAGCACGGCACCCGCGTACGAGAAGCCCAAGGAGACCGTGCCGGCGGACCCCAAGGCCTTCTTCACGACCAAGGCCGTACAGCCCAAGTTGCCCAAGGGCCAGACCACGTGGAAGGCGAAGGGGTCCTGGCTCACCGACAAGGTGTACGCGAAGGCCTCGGTCGAGGCGATCGTCGGCGTCGACGCCACATCGGGGAAGGGGCTCTGGCGCCTGCCGAAACCGGGGGAGTCGTGTGCGGGCTCACCGGACGTCGGCAAGGGCAACATCGCCGTCGTCGTCACGGGGGCGAAAGTGGAGGACGACAAGGGCTTCAAGGACGCCTGCACCGAGGTGACCGCCTTCGACGTGGACAACGGCGAGAAGCTGTGGACCAAGTCGATCACCGTCGGCTACGAGAAGGAGAAGACCGTCTTCAACCAGGTCACCATCAGCGGTGACACGGCGGCGGTCGGCGGTCTGTACGGCGGCGCGGCGTTCGACCTGCGCAGTGGCGAGGTCCTGTGGAAGCCGCAGCAGGGGGACACCTGCCACGACGTGGGGTACGGAGGCGGCGAGCGGCTCGTGGCGGTCCGCTCCTGCGGTGAGGCGGGATCGGAGCGATTCCAGATCCAGCTCATCGACCCGGCCACGGGCAAGTCGAAGTGGACCCACAAGCTGCCCTCGGGCGTCCGCGGCCCCAGCGTGGTCTCCACCCGGCCGGTGGTCGTGACACTCGACTCCGGTGAGATCACCTCCTCCGGCGCCACGGACGTCTTCGCCATCGACGAGAAGGGCGAGCGGCACACGCGGATCGCCCTGCCGGACGGCAAGTACATGCACGAGTGCGGCACCGCGTCCATCGTGCAGGACTGCCGCGGCATCGTGGCGGGCAACGGCAAGCTCTACGTCCCCACCGCACGGCGCGACGGGGTGAAGGAGTACTCGTCGACGAACGACATCGTGGTCTTCTCCCTGACCACCGGAAAGACCACGGGGGAGAAGGTGGAGGCGGGCGACAGCTCCCCCGTCTTCCCGATCCGCATGGACGGCGGGAACGTGCTCGTCTACAAGAGCAGCCCGGTCACGCAGGTGGTCTCACTCGACGGCAGGACGCTGAAGGAGGAGAAGGTGCTCCTTGACGCGACGACCCGGCCCAGCACCCTGTCGCCCCTGCGGTCCGAACTCGTCTTCACCCGCAACAAGCTGTTCCTCAGCTCCGATCTGCTCGCGCAGTACTCCGGGGGCAAGGACACGATCATGATGTACGGCTTCGCAGCCAAGTAGGCCGAAGGGCCCGGCCGCATCCGCGGCCGGGCCACCGGCGGTCCGCACCCGTGTCACCCGTGTCACCCGTTGTCACTCGTGCGCGATGGCCGCGAGCACATTCATGCGTGAGGCACGCAGCGCGGGCAGCAGGGCCGCGGCCAGGCCGACGATCACCGAGCCGATCAGCACCGCGACCACCGTCGTCCAGGGGATCGCGAACGCGGTCATGCCCTGCAGCGCGAGCACCTGTTGGGCCGCGACGCCCCACACCAGGCCGAGCGCGAGCCCGAGGAGCGCGCCGAACACCGCGATGACCACCGACTCCAGGCGGATCATCCGGCGCAGCTGCCGCCGGGCGAGTCCGATGGCGCGCAGCAGACCGATCTCGCGGGTGCGCTCGACGACCGACAGGGCAAGGGTGTTGACCACGCCGAGGACCGCGATGATGATCGCCAGGCCGAGCAGAGCGTAGACGAGATAGAGCATCACGGCGATCTGCTCGCGGATCAGTTCCTTGTAGTCGGCCTGGTCGCGGACCTGCACCTGCGGATACGGGTCCAGCGTCTTCTCAAGACGGTCGCGCAGGGTGTCGGCATCCGTGCCCGATGCGGCGTTCACGTACAGGGCGGAGTCCTGGCCCCCCGGCACGAACTCGTCGATCGTCTCCATGCCGAAGTAGATCCCGCCCTCGACGCCGAATCCCTCGGCGCCCGGCTGGTCGGTGAGCGCGCCCACCGTCAGTTCCGTCTTGCGCCCGCCGGGGAACTCCACGGGCAGCCTGGAGCCCGTCCGGATCTTGTGATCCCGGGCGAAGTCCCGCTGCATGGCGATACTTCCGGGGGCGAGCGCCCGAGGGGTGTCGCCGGTGACGTACGTGACGCGGGCGACGTCGTCGAGGCGTGGATCGTAGCCCGCCGCCGTCGTCTCCACGCTCTTGCCGTCCGGCATGGAAACCTTCACGGGCGTGAACCGCTGCCGCACGACGAGTCCGGCGCCCTCGGTGTCCTTGACCTTCTCGGTGATCTCCTGCGAGAAGGGCATGAAGTTGCTGTTCTGCACGACGAAGTCGGCGCCCAGCGTCTTGTCGATCTGTTCGTCGAACGACTTGGTCATCGACGCGCTCGCCACGGACATGCCGCTCACCAGGGCGAGGCCCACCATCAGCGCGGCGGCCGTGGCACCCGTACGGCGCGGGTTGCGCAGCGCGTTGCGCTGGCTCATCCGGCCGACCGAGCCGAACAGGGCGGGGAAGGCGCCGCCGAGCACCCGGATCACCGGACGGACGAGGAGCGGGCCCGCGATCACGGTGGCGACCAGGGTCAGGACGAGGCCGAGGCCGAGCAGGGACGCCGCCGACGCGGTCTCCTCCGCGAGGGCACAGCCCACCAGGGCGGCGGCGCCCGCCGCCCCGACGAGCGCGCCGACCGCCGCGCGGATCTTCAACGGCCGCCCCACGCCCGCGATCTCCGCGTCGGCGAGCGCGGCCATCGGCGACACGTGCGCAGCGCGCCGCGCCGGGAGATACGCCGCGACGAACGTGACGCCGACCCCGACGACGTACGAGGCGACGGGAGTTGCCCACCCGATGACCATCTCGGTGGACTTCAGGTTCATCCCGAAGGCGCCCATCAGCTCGATGAGCCCGGCCGCGAGACCGATCCCCGCCGCGAGACCGACCGTGGAGCCGACCACGCCGAGCAGGATCGCCTCGACGAGCACGGAGCGGCGGACCTGCCTGCGGTCGGCGCCGAGGGCGCGCAGCAGGCCGAGTTCACGGGTGCGCTGCGCGATCAGCATCGAGAAGGTGTTGACGATCAGGAAGATGCCGACCAGGACGGCGATCCCGGCGAAGCCGAGCATCACGTACTTGATGACGTCCAGGAAACCGCCGAGTTCGGACGCGGCCGACTCGGCCTGTTCGTCCGCGGTCTTGAGGTCGTAGCCGCTGCCCAGCTCGGCGGCGACACGACGCTTCAGCTCGGTGTCGCTCACGCCGGGAGCGGCGTCCACGGAGATGCCCGTCGCGGCGTCCTTGTCGCCGAGGAGCTCACGCTGGGCGGTCGCCGTGTCCAGGTAGACCAGCGCGGCGCCGGGGTTGGTGGTGGTGAAGGTGACGATGCCGACGACCTTCACCTTGAAAGAGCCGGGCGCGGCGAGCACCGTGAGGGTGTCGCCGATCCGCACGTCCTTCTTGTCGGCCGTGTCCTTGTCGAGCAGTGCCTGGTCCTTGTTGCGGGGGGCGTGCCCCGCGGTCAGATCCACCGGGCTGCGATCGTTGGGCGCCCAGTTGGTGGCGACGGTGGGGGCGCCCGTGGTGGAGCCGACCGGGTCGTTCTCGCTGTCGACGACCGTGATGTTCTCGACCGCCGCGTCGACACGGGTCCGTGCGACCCCGTCGACCTCGGCGATGCGGTCGGCGAGATCGACGGGGATCGTCGGTGTCCGGCCCGACGGCACGGCCTCTTCGAGGTCTTCCTTCGGCTCGACGGTCACGTCGGCGGATGTCGAGGCGAAGAGCCGGTCGAAGGTGCGGGCCACCGTGTCCGAGAAGATGAGGCTGCCGGCGACGAACGCCACCGAGAGGATCACGGCGAGCGCGGAGAGCAGCAGTCGGCCCTTGTGCGCGAGGAAGCTCCTGAGCGTCGCCTTCAGCATGTCCGCGACGCCTCAGTCCTGGTCCGGCTTGCTGTCGACGTCGACGACCCGATCGCCCTCGGCCCCGGGCCGGCTCTCCTGCGGCAGCGCGTGGATCACGTCGAACCGCTTGAGGCGTTCGAGGACCGACTCCGCCGTCGGGCGCGGCATCTCGTCGACGATGCGGCCGTCCGCGAGGAAGAGCACCAGGTCGGCGTGGGCTGCCGCGCCGGGATCGTGGGTCACCATCACGACCGTCTGCTCCAGCTTGTCGACGGCCTCGCGCAGGAAGCCGAGCACCTCGAGGCCCGCGCGCGAGTCGAGGTTGCCGGTCGGCTCGTCAGCGAAGATCAGCTCGGGACGTGAGGCGAGTGCCCGTGCACAGGCCACGCGCTGTTGCTGGCCGCCGGAGAGCTGGGCGGGGCGGTGCTTGAGGCGGTCGCGCAGGCCGAGCGTCTCGATGACGTGGTCGAGCCACTCGCGGTCGGGGCGCTGGCCCGCGATGTCCATGGGCAGCGTGATGTTCTCGGCGGCGTTCAGGGTGGGGATGAGGTTGAAGGACTGGAACATGAACCCGATGCGGTCCCGCCGCAGTCGCGTCAGCTCCCGCTCCCTGAGCCCGGTGATCTCGGTGTCGCCGAGCCATACCTGTCCCGCGGAGACCGTGTCGAGCCCGGCGAGCAAATGCATGAGCGTGGATTTTCCCGAGCCGGACGGGCCCATGACCGCCGTGAAACGGCCGCGCGCGATGTCCACGTCGACCGAGTCGAGGGCGAGCACCGTGGTCTCGCCGGAGCCGTACGCCTTGGTCAGGCCGCGTGCCCGCGCGGCGACCCTGGCGGGCTCCGCGAGGCCTGTGGCCGATGCCGAAGCAGGTGTGGACAAGGCCGCCTCCTGGGTAGTGGCCGCTCCAACTCCCGTAATCCTGCCGAGAGTAGAGGGTCGGGGCGGGCGCCGGTATCCCTCCAAGGTCGTGAACCGTAGACGTATGTAAGGGGCACGGGTGGCCCATCCGGGTGTGCGCCTCTGCGCCCTTCCGTGCTCTCCCGCGCCCTCTTGCCGGTGCTAGCGCCTCGGCGCTAGCTTGAAGGCATGGCGAAGACCCAGCTGAACGTACGGGTGGACGAAGGCACCGCCCGGGCCGCGCGCGAGCGAGCACTCGCCCGTGGGATGAGCGTGAACCGCTACATCGAGGAACTGGTCAAACAGGACGCCGGCGAGGTCGGCCACACCTTTGTCGAGGCTGCCGCCGACTTCATGAAGCAGTACGAATCCGTGTTCGCCGAAGAGTTCGGTGCTGAGCGCGAGGGTCGTCGTTAGCCCTTGAACCTCAGAATCGATCTTGCCTGGCTTTTGATGATCGCCGAACACAAGACGCCCGGAGACCCGCAGGTCACCGACTGGGGTGCCCTGGTGGCCGCCGTCAGCCGGCACGAGGCGGAGATCTTCGGCGTGCCCGTCTACGAAGGCCCGCACGACCGTGCCGCCGCCCTGCTCCAAGTCCTCCTGCACATCCCCGCCCTGGAACGCTCCAACGCCCTCTTCGCCTCGTCAGTCGCCTACGCCTATCTGGTCGCCAGCGGCATGAAGGTCGTCACCTCGCCCGAGCAGGTGCGCGAACTGGCCCGCCTGGTGAAGGAGGACGGGGCGAGCGTGCGCGCCATCGCGGACGAACTGCGCAAGTGGAGTCTGTAGTCGCGGAGTTCGCCCCAGCCGACCGGATGGTGCGGTGCGCGCCAATGATCATGCGGCGGGGATAGGTTCGGCGGGGAAGAGCCGCACTCCAGGAGGACGACCATGCCTGCCGCCATCCAGCCGATGATCATCACCCCGGACATCGACCGCCTGCTGCGCTTCTATCAGGAGCTGCTCGGCGCCAAGGAAGTGTCCAGGACCCCGGAGGAAGGGACCGCGTTCTTCGTGGACCTGCGCATCGGCGACTCGGAGCTCGGCGTCGTCTCGGACCCGAGCGTGCCGCTCGACACGCCGCAGCGCATCCTGCTGAGCGTGGCGGTGGACGCCGTGGACGACCTCCTCGCGAGGGTGGGGTCCCTGGGCGGCGAGGCGCTCGGGCCGGCCAACGACATGCCGTGGGGGCAGCGGGTCGCGCACATCAAGGACCCGGACGGCAACGCGGTCAACCTCACGCAGGTGATCTGACGTCCGCCGGGTGCGCTGACCGCCGTCACCGAGGTCAGTCGTCCTCCGGCCGCCGTGCCGTGCCGAGCACGCAGTAGGAGGACGGCAGCCGCGGCCCCTTCGGGGGCACCAACAGGCTCCGGTACGGGCCGATCTCGAAGCCAGCCGTACGCAGCGCGCCCAGGGTGTCCCGTGCGACGTGACAGCCGCCGAAGAGCAGGGGCCAGACCGTGCGGTCCAGGACGCGCTGCGTGGCCGCCATCGCCGCGCCCGGAGCCACACCGTGCTCGAAGAACCGCAGCTCGCCGCCCGGCCGCAGGACGCGCCGCAGCTCGCCGAGGGCACGAGGGACGTCCCGCACGCTGCACAGCACCAGCGAGGCCACGGCGCCGTCGAAGGCCTCGCTCTTGACGGGCAGCGCCTCGGCGGCGCCGGGCACGACGTCGACCGGCACATCGGCCCGTACGGCGGCGGACGCGGCCAACTGCCGCAGAATGCGCTCCGGTTCGATGGCCACGACCTCGGAGACCGCCGTCGGATAGTGCGCGAAGTTCAGCCCGTTCCCCGCGCCGACCTCGATCACCCGACCGGAGAGACCGGCGAGCAGCTCCTTGCGGTACGTGGCGATGACGCGCTCGGCGGCCACGCTCTGACGGGCGTAGAACCGGGCGAAGACAGGATGATGCACCGCGTCCCGGGACGCGGACCTGGCGGAGCGAGGCGACATGAACCCTCCTCGGCGGGACGACCGGACACCGCAATGGTGCCCCGGCAGCGCCCCTTTCCCCCCTGCCGAGGCCCGCGAGTCCCGGGACGGACCCGAACGGGGAACCCCTCGGTTTCAGGCGCTCCGTGGTGCCTCACGCGTCGTGAACGCCGCGCCGTTCCACGTCCCCCCGAGCTCCGGGCCGAGCCACGTCCCGGCCCTGGTGCGGAAGGTGTCGGGCGCGAGGGCCGCCGAGCCCTCCGGTACCGCGCCGAGCAGGGGGGCGCCCGCGCACCGCGGCAGGTCCGCGACGTTGCAGCGTGACGCGAGGTCCGGTGCCGCGGGCCAGCTGCCGATCACCACACCCAGCGGGGCGAGTTCGCGCGCCCGCAGGGCCTCGGCCGTGAGTTCCGTCGCGTTCAGCGTGCCGAGGCCCGCCGTCGCGACGACCAGGACCGGGGCCGACAGGAGGCGCGCGGCGTCGGCGAGGGTGGCGCCCTCGTCGTCGTAGTGCACGAGCAGGCCGCCCGCGCCCTCGATCAGGACCAGGTCGTGGTCGGTCGCCAGCTTCTCCGCCGCCGCGGCCACCTCGTACGGACGGACCGGCGCCATGCCCACCCTTCGCGCGGCGGTGTTCGGCGCCAACGGCTCGGGGAAGCGGGCGAGTTCGAGGGTGGTGATCGCCTCGCCCGCGAGCCGCGCCACCTCTTCCGCGTCGCCCTGCTCACCGGGCGCCACCCCCGTCTGCGCGGGCTTGAGCACCGCGACGCTGCGCCCCGCGGCGAGCGCGACGGCGGACACCGCCGCCGTCGTCACCGTCTTGCCGATCTCGGTGCCGGTCCCGGACACCACGACGATCGTCATCTCAGCCCTCCTTCGCCGCCGCGCACACCGCGCGGCCGATGCGTGCCACGTCGTCGTCGCCCGTGATGAACGGCGGCATCGTGTAGATGAGGTCGCGGAACGGCCGCACCCACACCCCTTCGCGTGTCGCGGCGCGGGTGGCCGCCGCCGTGTCCACGCCGTGGTCAAGCTGTACGACGCCGATCGCGCCGAGCACGCGTACGTCCCGTACGCCCGGCAGCTCCGCCGCCTCGGCCAGCGAACCGCGCAGGCCCGCCTCGATGCGCTTGACCTCGGTCTGCCAGTCCTGCCCGAGCAGCAGATCGATCGAGGCGTGGGCCGCCGCGGCGGCGAGCGGATTACCCATGAACGTCGGGCCATGGGCGAGGACGGGAACCTCGCCACGGGAGATGCCGTCCGCGACCCGCGAGGTGCACAGCGTCGCCGCCAGCGTCAGATAGCCGCCGGTCAGCGCCTTGCCCAGGCACATCACGTCGGGCGTGACACCCGCGTGGTCCGCGGCGAACAGTGCGCCCGTGCGGCCGAACCCCGTGGCGATCTCGTCGAACACGAGCAGCACGTCATGCTCGTCGCAGGCCTCCCGCAGCACCCGCAGATAGGCGGGGGAGTGGAATCGCATCCCGCCCGCACCCTGCACCACTGGCTCCACGATCACACCGGCGAGCTCGTCGGCGTGGCGCCCGATCACCTCGCGCAGATGGTCGGCGTAGGCGTCGTCGTACGACTCGAAGCCCGCGGGCGGCATGTCCGCGAACAGTTGCTGGGGCAGCGCCCCCTGCCAGAGCTCGTGCATGCCGCCCTTGGGGTCGCACACCGACATGGGCTGCCAGGTGTCCCCGTGGTAGCCGCCCCGCCAGGTCAGCATGCGCCGCTTGGCCGGCCGGCCGAGCGAACGCCAGTGCTGCAGGCACATCTTGATCGCGACCTCGACCGACACCGAGCCGGAGTCCGCGAGGAAGACATGCTCCAGGCCCTCCGGAGATATGTCGACGAGGCGCTTCGCCAGGCGGACGGCGGGTTCATGGGTGAGCCCGCCGAACATGACATGGCTCATCCGGTCCAGTTGGCCGCGCACCGCGTCGTTGAGCACAGGGTGGTTGTAGCCGTGGATCGCCGACCACCAGGAGGACATGCCGTCGACCAACTCGCCGCCCCCGCCCGCGAGTCGCAGCCGCACACCGCTCGCCGCCTCGACGACCAAGGGCTCCTCGCGGCCGGGCATGGGGCCGTACGGGTGCCACACATGACGGCGGTCGAGATCGAGCAGTTCGGGAACGGAGAGGTCAGGCATTGGGCGCCAGATCCGTTCCCGCGCCCCGGCGGCGTACCGCGACCAGATCCGTGCGCGCCTCGGACGGCTCGTCCTCGGAGATCTCGGACGGCGCCGAAGCCGGAGCCGACGCCGGTGCCGACTCCGAGGACCCGCACGGACCGCAGCCGCCCCCGCCCTCGCCGTGCGACCCGCAGCCGGCCGCCGCCAGCGCGTCCGCGCGGTGCTCGGGCAGCGTCACCGTGTCGGTGCCCTCCACCTCGAAACCCGCGTCCGCGATCATCTCCAGGTCGGTCTTGCCGGCCTGGCCCTCGCTGGTCAGGTAGTCGCCCAGGAAGATCGAGTTGGCGAGGTGCAGCGCCAGGGGCTGCATCGAGCGCAGGTGCACCTCGCGGCCGCCCGCGATGCGGACCTCCACATCGGGGCAGACGAAACGGACCATCGCGAGGATGCGCAGGCAGCGCTGCGGGGTGAGGTTCCACTCCTTGGCCAGCGGCGTGCCCTCGAAGGGGATCAGGAAGTTGACCGGCACCGAGTCGGGGTCGAGGTCGCGCAGCGCGTAGACCACGTCCACCAGGTCCTCGTCACTCTCGCCCATGCCCGCGATCAGACCCGAACAGGCGGAGAGGCCCGCGGCCTGCGCCTGCTGCACGGTGTCCACGCGGTCGGCGTAGGTGTGGGTCGTGGTGATCTCGCCGTACGTGCCCTCGGACGTATTGAGGTTGTGGTTGTACGCGTCAGCGCCCGCGGTGCGCAGTTTGTCCGCCTGGCCCGCGGAGAGCAGACCGAGGCACGCGCACACCTCGACGCCGTCGTTCTGCTCCTTGATGGCCTCGATGGTCTGCGAGACCCGGTCGACGTCGCGGTCGGTCGGACCGCGCCCGCTGGCGACCAGGCAGACCCGCTTGGCGCCGCCCGCCACCCCGGCGGCCGCTGCCTGCGAGGCCTCGTCGGGCTTGAGCCAGGTGTACTTGAGGATGCCTGCCGTCGAGCCCAGACGCTGCGAACAGTACGAGCAGTCCTCCGGACAGAGGCCGGACTTGAGATTGACCAGATAGTTGAGTTTCACCCGGCGCCCGAACCACTGCCGCCGTACCTTCCCGGCGGCGGCCACCACGTCGAGAAGCTCGTCGTCGGACGTGGCCAGCACGGCCAGCGCCTCTTCACGGGTCGGCAGCTCGCGCCGAAGCCCCTTGTCCACCAGCGTGTTCAGCAGATCCATGGCGCTGATCCTTACGCACGGGGGCCCCGCTTTCCAAGGAGACTTCGCACAACAGAAACGCTGAGAGGTGTGGGTATTGCCACATCCTGGCCCGGTGGCCTGACGGCTAGGGTCTGTGCACTGTCTACAAACCGGCCAGTGCCGACGACCCGGAGGGGACCCCCATGGCGAGCTCGCCGTTCGACTGGATCGACGAGCAGGCGAGCCTGCGCGCACGGGCCGGACTCGTCCGTACGCTGCGCCCCCGCCCCGCCGACGCGGGCGGCCTCCTCGACCTGGCGAGCAACGACTATCTGGGCCTGGCCAGGCACCCCGAGATCACCGAGGGCGCGGCGGCCGCCGCCCGGCGCTGGGGCGGTGGGGCCACCGGCTCCCGTCTGGTGACCGGCTCCACCGAACTGCACGCGGAACTCGAACGCGAGCTCGCCGAGTTCTGCGGCTTCGAGGCCGCTCTGGTCCTTTCCTCCGGATATGCGGCGAACCTCGCCGCCGTCACCGCCCTCGCCCCGCACGGTTCGCTGATCGTCTCGGACGCGGGCAACCACGCCTCGCTGATCGACGGCTGCCGCCTGGCGCGCGGTACGACGCAGGTGGTGCCGCACGCCGACACCGAGGCGGTGCGCAAGGCACTGGACGCGCACGCGGGTCCCGCGATCGTCGTTTCGGACACCGTCTTCTCGGTCGACGGGGACGCGGCGCCGCTGAAGGAACTGGATTCCGTCTGCCAGGAGTTCGGTGCCGGTCTCGTCGTCGACGACGCCCACGGGCTCGGCGTGCTCGGCGACGGCGGCCGTGGCGCACCGCAGGCGGCCGGGCTCGCGGGCACGGACCACACGGTGGCCACGGTCACCCTGTCGAAGTCCTTCGGCAGCCAGGGCGGTGCGGTCCTCGGTCCCGCCAAGGTCATCGACCACCTGGTCAACGCGGCCCGGACCTTCATCTTCGACACGGGGCTCGCGCCCGCCGCCGCGGGGGCGGCCCTCGCGGCCCTGCGGTTGCTGCGCGCCGAGCCGGAGCGTGCCGCACGGGCACGCGCGGTCGCGGCCGAGCTGCATGAACGCCTCACCGCGGAAGGTCTCTCGGCGGTACGTCCCGACGCCGCCGTCGTCTCCGTGCGCGCGCCGTCCCCGGAAGCGGCCGTGCGGTGGGCCGCCGACTGCAGGGGCGCGGGCCTCGCCGTCGGCTGCTTCCGTCCGCCGTCGGTTCCCGACGGCATCTCGCGGCTGCGGCTGACCGCCCGGGCGGACCTCACCGACGGACAGATCGCCGATGCCGTACGAGTGATCAGCCGCGCCGCACCCCGGTAGTCACCGGAGGCCGTGGACGAAGGCCTCCCAGGTCGTGGGCGAGAAGAGCAGGGCGGGCCCTGCCGGGTTCTTCGAGTCACGCACGGCGAGCAGCCCCTGCTTCGGCCCTGAAGCGAGCGAGGCCGTCTCCACGCAGTTGTTCATGCCGTTGCTGCGACTGCTGCGATACCACCGTGCACCGTGCAGAGATGTGCTGGAACGTACGTGCCGAGGCGGTGCCGTCATGGTGCCCCCTTACGCGCCGTCACGTATCCCGGCGATGTGGTCCGTTGATTCCTCGGGCGAAAGCGCCTTTCCCTGAAGGGAGTTGAAGGCCTCCGTGTAGGCCTGAAGGTCTTCTTTCCGTTCGAGGTAGAGGCTACTCGTCAAGTGGTCGAGAACAACCACATCCAGATCAGCAATGTTCGGAAATGAGAAAATAACGAAAGGGCCGATGAGGCCCACGTGCTCTCCGGCGGCGAACGGCAACACCTGAAGCCGCACGTGAGGCAACTGCGCGGCCTCCAGCAACCGTTTCAACTGGCCCGCGAGCACCGCGCTGCCGCCCACCGGCCGGTGCAGCACCGCCTCGTCCAGGATCACGCTCAGTCGCAGCGGCGGGGCCGCGCGCAGCACGTCCTGACGGGCCAGACGCACCTCCACCAGCGTGTCCACCTGCTGTTGGGGCAGCCCGTCGAGCGCGGCCCGCGTCACCGCACGCGCGTAGTCCGGGGTCTGCAGCAGGCCCGGCACGACGGTGGTCTCCAGGGTGCGCATCCGGCAGGCCTGCGACTCCAGGCTGATGAAGTCGCGGTAGGCGGGCGGCAGCAGCTCGCGATAGGCGTGCCACCAGTGGTGCCGTCCGCCGTCGTCGTCCGAGACCGCCAATGCCACCAGCAACTGACGGAGTTGCGGGTCCGCCACCTCGTACGCATCGAGCAGCAGACCTACGTCGGCCGCCTTGACGCTGCTACGTCCCGTCTCGATCCGGCTGACCTTCGACTGATGCCAGCCGACCCGGTCCGCCGCCTGGCCACTGGTGAGCCCGGCGTGCGTGCGTAACGCACGCAATTCGGCGCCGAGTTTCCTGCGGCGCACCGCGGGACCATACCGCATGTCCGTCTCCTTCCCGACGGAGCGTTTCTTTTCGGCCTCCCCCGGGCCGTTCAGGGGCGACAGTAGAGGAAGCGCCGACCTCGCGCCCAAATACGGTCTCCCGTAGCAGAGTTCACCGCTTTGAGCGACAGATATATGCACATCTTGGTGGATGGCCACCTCTGAGGGGCCCAAGAGTGGCAGTCTGGCGCGAAGCACCATTCCGGGACTGTCCTCGTGCCTTCGCTACGAGTCGGAGCCGAGCCCCGGTGGGAAAGGGACAGCGTCGCCATGGCAGATCTTCAGGAAGCATCCGTCACTCTGCCGAGCGATCCTGCCTCGGTCTCCGCGGCGCGGAAATACGTCTCGACCATCCTGGCCGAGTGGGGTCTGCCGGCCGGGACCGAGGCGGCCGACACGGTGCGGCTCATCGTCTCCGAACTCGCCACGAACGCCGTCCAGCACACCCGGGGCGAGTCGCCCACCTTCCGGGTGGACATCGAGCTGGACCGGGACGAGCAGCTGCGCATCGGTGTGACCGACAGCCACCCCCGCTACCCCAAGCGGCTGCCCGCCGCCGTCCAGCAGGACAACGGCCGGGGCCTCGTCATCATCCGCTGGCTGACCATGGAGTGCGGCGGCAGGCTGTCGGTCACGCCCACTCCCGAGGGCGGCAAGACGGTCTGGATCGAGCTGCCGTGGAACGCTTCCGTCCGCGGCGAGGCAGCGGCCCCCTCGACCTCACCCCGCTGAGCGGCCGAAGGCGCCCCGGAGCAGGGCCCGGAAGGTGTCCGCCGCCGGGTGTGACACGTCGGTGCGGTGGACGACCGAGATCGTGCGCCGCAGACTGCCCGGCTCCAGCGGCCTCGTCCCCACCGGGGTGGCCGCCGTCCGCGCCACCATCTCCGGTACGACGGCGACGCCGAGCCCGGCGCTGACCAGCGCGCACACCAGCGCGTAGCCCGGAGTCTCGACCAGGACCGCTGGGGTCGCGCCGGCCCGGAGGAGCGCGGACTCCACGCCCTGCCGGGGCGGATGCGTCGGCGCCATGCTGATGAGCGGGTGCCCGGCGAGTTCGCTCAGGGGCAGCCGTGACGCGTCGCTCGCGAGCGCGTGGCCCGGCGCGGTCACCAGGACCAGCTCCTCGACCAGGACCGGCTCCGCGCTCACGGAGGCGGGCAGCGCCACCGGGTCAGCGGGCTCGTAGGTGTGCGTGAGGGCCAGATCGACCTCGCCCGCCGCCACGGCCGCGACGCCGTGCGGCGGTTCATAGCCCCGCACCGTCAGATCGACGTCCGGATGGGCGCGGCGGAACGCGGTCAGCGCGGGCGGCACCAGATGGATCCCGGCGGTGGTGAAGGTCCCCACGCGCAGCCTGCCGCCGGAAAGGCCCGCCAGTTGGGTGAGTTCGTGCCGGGCCTGCTCCATCTCGTCCAGGACCCGGCGGGCTCGCGCGAGCAGCAGCTCACCCGCGCCGGTCAGCCGTGCCCCGCGGTGATGCCGCACCAGGAGCGCGGTGCCCGCCTCCCGTTCGAGCTTGGCCAGCTGCTGGGAGAGGGCGGGCACGGTGTAGCCGAGGCGTTCGGCGGCGCGGGTGATCGACCCGGCCTCGGAGACCGCCACCAGTGCGGCGAGCCGCGTCGGGTCGTACATGGTCTCTCCCGGTGGTCTCACTCCCGTGGGTCTCTCACCGTGGCCTCTCTGCGGGAGCCGGCGGGGCGCGAGGTGTTCCGACGGGCGTGGGGGTAAACGTCTGCTTAAGGCTGACCCAGGATATTCCACATACCTGCTGAAGGCAGAAGAACGGCAGGGTGGACGCCATGGACGCAGAACTGGTCGCTTTCACCGGTGTGGCCGCGGGCATGGTCGCCATGCCGGGCGCCGACTTCGCGGTCGTGGTGCGCAACGCCCTCGCCTCCCGCCGCGCCGGGGTCACCTGCGCGATCGGTGTGGCGGGCGGGCTCCTGGTGCACACGGCGCTCGCGGTGGCCGGGGTCGCGGCGGTCCTCGCGGCGGTGCCCACGCTCTTTCGCGCGCTGCAGATCGTGGGCGGGGCCTATGTGCTGTACCTGGGGTATCGCGCGCTGTGTTCGGTGGCGCGCCCGCCGCGGAGCTTCGGCGTCCAGGAGGATGCGGGGCGGAACGCGGTCGGGGGCAGCCTGCGGCAGGGCTTCTTCACCAACGCGCTCAACCCGAAGGCGCCGATCACCTTCCTCAGCGTGCTGCCGCAGTTCGTGCCCGCGGGCAGCCCCGCGATGCCCAGGACACTGCTGCTCGCGTCGATCATCGTGGCCCTCGCCCTGGTGTGGTTCCCGGCCGTCGCGCTCCTGGTCGACCGGCTGGGACGGTGGCTGCGCAGGCCGCGTACGGCCCGTGCGATCGAGGGAGGCACGGGCGTCGCGTTGAGCGTGCTCGGGCTGGTGCTCCTCACCGAGGCCCTGATCGCCTGACGTCGTCCGAGGCGTCCGGGTCCTCGTCGTCGTCGCGCGCATGTCGCACCAATAGGGGAAGCAGGCCCCACAGTCCCGCGCACACCACGAACGTGGCCGCGCTCGCGATGATCCCGCCGGTCCGGCCCACCGCCACGTCGACGACCAGGAGCACGGCGCCCGAGACCGCGAACACCAGGACCGCCAGACCGATGCCGGCGAGACGGGACGAGACGCGCACGATCAGCGGCTTGGAGTGCTGCCCGAACAGCGACCTGTGCACCGCTGCCGGAGCGGTGAACAGCGCGGCGGCGAGCACGGCGAGCAGCAGCGTGGCGACATATGTGGAGCGCTGCACCGTGTCGAGCGAGGGGAAGCGCTCGGTGAAGGCGAGCGTCAGCAGGAAGGCGAAGAGGATCTGGACGCCGGCCTGCGTGACGCGCAGTTCCTGGAGGATCTCCGCGAAGTTGCGGTCGGCGCGCTCGAAGCGCGTCTCGTTGCGCGGTGGGCCGCCCGAGACGGAAGAACTGTTGTTTTCGGCCATGGCGCACGAGTATCCGCGTCGTCGCCCCCCACGCCTGGCGGGCGCGCCGACCAGAGGGCCGGGCGGGGGCCGCCGGGGGGCCGGTCGGGCGGCGGCAGCAGCCGTGAGGCCCCCGCCGGCGCCCGACCGGCGACCGGTGACGGATGATCAGCGCACCCTGCCGTACGAGACGCTCTTCGTCCAGATCTTCTCCAGCCGCACCTTGGTGTTCGACTTGGGGGCGTGCCAGATCCGGCCCTTACCGGCGTAGATGCCGACGTGGTAGACGTTCCGGCCGGAGTGGAAGAAGACCAGGTCGCCGCGGACGCGGTTGGACGCCGAGACATGGCGGGTCTTGTTGTACTGCTGTGCGGCGGTACGTGGCAGCTTCTTGCCCGCGCGCTTGAAGGAGTACTGGGTCAGGCCCGAGCAGTCGAACCGGTGCGGCCCCGTGGCTCCGTAGCGGTACGGAGAGCCTTTCTTGGAGGCGGCGATCTTGAGCGCCTTCGTCCCGTGTGTCGCGGCCTCTGCTTCCGACGAGAGCCCTGGGGCCACGAGGGTGCCGCCTACGACGGCGAGCGTGAGGGCGGATACGGACCCGACCCTGGTCAGCAGCGACGGAACGTGATTCAGCGCAGTCATGCGCAACCCTTCGTCAACCGCCTGTGAAGGATGACCTGTCGGATTCGGGCTGACAAAGTTGCCCGGCCGCGTACTGCGGCTTCACCCCAAGGGTCGCTGTCCGGACCTTCCGGACCGACCCGTCATGCCTGGGTCCTCCACTCCTGCCGATGCACCGATGTCGACCGGTCATCCGGGCGGCGGCAGGACTCGGCGTCCGCCCGGACCGCCCCGCCGCTGTGGCGGGGGCTTGTCGTCGGAGAGGATCTTGACCCGAGATGGGGTCGAATTCCGAGCCGAAACGGCGTTTTGTGAGGCTCCTCACGGCTGAACCGTTCGGGTGGACACGGTCGGATTCGCGAGACGGAGAGCGCGCCGGGCGATCGTGCGACCAGCACCGGAACGAGGAATTCCGGCCCACGCGTACGCATCTGACGCAACTGAAGACATCTCGAAAAAGGACGAATGTCTACGCCGAACGAGGTAGCCCGTTTGGTTCGTTTGAGATCGGGGCCGGACGCAACGGAGTTCGGGGAATGGGGTGACGGGTGCTCAGGACGCCTCTGGAGGCGGCACGGTGACCCGGCCGGTCCGCCGCTCTCCGTCGAGCACACGCAGCGCACGGGCCAGCGTCGGTGCGTGCACGGCACTTTCGCCCCGCTGATGCATGAGCGTCAGCGCGTCCCGCAGGGCGGTCGCGCTGCCGACCATGGCCTGAGCGGCGCGCAGTCCTCCGTAGGTGTCCGTCGCGCGGGCGGGGTTGATCCGGCCCAGCAGATCGACCACTTCGAGGTACCGGTCGATCAACTCGCCCTCGGCGCGGGTGAGTGCGGGCAAGGGGGGAAGTTCGGGCGGCAGCATCGGCGGCTCACCCCGCGTCCGGGGTGCGCGGGGCCGGGCTGTTCGGGCTGTTCGGGGAAGACTTGCGGCTCGCGATGATCCGGTCCACCAGGCCGTAGCCGACTGCGTCGCCGGCGTCGAGGATCGTGTCGCGCTCGATGTCGGCCGCGACGCGTTCCGTGCTCTGCCCCGTGTGCCTGACGAGCAGTTTCTCCAGTTGCGCGCGGGTGCGCAGGAGTTCGTCGGCCTGGATCGCCAGGTCGGAGGTCTGGCCGTGCACCGGTTCGGCGAGCGAGGGCTGATGGATCAGCACGCGGGCGCCGGGCAGCGCGAACCGCTTGCCGGGAGTGCCCGCGGCGAGCAGCACGGCCGCCGAGGACGCGGCCTGCCCCAGACAGGTCGTCTCCACGTCGCAGGTGACGAACTGGATCGTGTCGTAGATCGCGGTCATCGCGCTGAACGAGCCGCCGGGGGAGTTGATGTAGAGCGCGATGTCGCGGTCGGGGGCCAGGTATTCGAGGTGCATGAACTGCGCCATCACGTCGTTGGCCGACGTGCCGTCGATCGGCGTCCCCAGAAAGACGATGCGCTCGTCGAACAGCTTCGAGTACGGGTCCAGCGTCCGCCGGCCGGTACGGGAGCGCTCGGTGAACTCGGGCAGGACATAACGGGCGAACGGTTGATTCATGGCATGTCTCTCCTCTGCCGGGGTCGGCTGCTTCCCAAGGCTTCCTGTAAAAAATGTACAGGACGTACGTAACGTGGTGGTGAGAAGCGAGGACGGCGTGGGCATGCTTCGCCTCGTCGTTAACCCCACCGCCCCCAGCCGAAAGCGCCGTATGACAGCGTCCGAGCTCGTCCACCTCACCGCCCGCGAACTCGCCGCCAGGATCCGCACCAGGGCGGTCTCCGCCCGCGAGGCCGTACAGGCGCACCTCGACCGGATCGAGCAGGTCAACGGCCCCGTGAACGCGGTCGTGACGCTCGTGGCGGAACGCGCGCTCGACGAGGCGCGCACCGCGGACGAGGCCACGGCACGCGGCGCCGCGCTCGGCCCGCTGCACGGGCTGCCCGTCGCCCACAAGGACACCCACGACACCCGCGGCATCCGGACCACCTACGGGACACCGCTCCTCGCCGACAACGTCCCGGACCGGGACGAGTTGATCGTCGAGCGCATCCGCGCGGCCGGGGCGATCACCATCGGCAAGACCAACGTGCCCGAGTTCGCGGCCGGCTCGCACACCGTCAACCCTGTCTTCGGGGCGACCCGCAACCCGTACGACCTCAGCCGTTCGGCGGGCGGCAGCAGCGGGGGAGCGGCGGCCGCCCTCGCGTGCGGCATGCATCCCCTCGCCGACGGCAGCGACATGGGCGGTTCGCTGCGCAACCCCGCGTCGTTCTGCAACGTGGTGGGCCTGCGCCCGTCACCGGGCCGGGTGCCGACCTGGCCGGACTCCGCGCCCTGGTCGACGATGGCCGTGCAGGGGCCGATGGCCCGCACCGTCGCCGACGCGGCTCTGCTGCTCTCCGTCGTCGCCGGGCCCGACCCGCGCTCACCGATCGCCCTGGAGACGCCGGGGAGCGCCTTCGGCGGGTCGCTTGAGCACGATCTGACGGGACTGCGGATCGCCTGGTCGCCCGACCTGGGCGGAGCGGTCCCGGTCGACCGGGAGGTGAGAGACGTGCTCGCGCCCGCCGTCACGGTCTTCGCCGACCTGGGGTGCGCGGTCGAGGAGGCATGCCCCGAACTGGGCGGCGCCGACGAGGTGTTCCGCACGTTGCGTGCCTGGCAGTTCCACCTGGCGCTCGGCGCGCTCGTGGAGAGCTCGGCGGACCGGATGAGAGCCGCCCTCGTCCGCAATGTACGACAAGGGCGCGCGCTCACCGGCATCGACCTGGAGCGGGCCACCGTGCTGCACGGCGAACTGTTCCACCGGGTGCGGGAGTTCTTCGACCGTTACGACGCGCTGATCCTGCCGACAAGCCAAGTGCCTCCCTTCCCGGCCGAGTTGGAGTATCCGGACAACATCGACGGGGCGCCGATGACGGACTATCTGGACTGGATGCGCTCGGCGTACCTGGTGTCCGCCACCGGCTGCCCGGCCCTGTCCGTGCCCGCCGGATTCACCCCGGGCGGGCTGCCGGTCGGCCTGCAGATCGTCGGGCCGCACCGCGGGGACCTTCGTGTTCTGCGGATCGGCCACGCCTTCGAGCAAGCCACCCGGCACGGCGAGCGCAGGCCGGGGCCGAGCGTTACGCGTCCGGACGCACGGGTACTCGGGCGCCATGAACCGTTTGGAGCATCTGGACAAGAGCCTCGTCGATGAACTGACGCGTGCGGCCCGCGAGGCCGTACGGGACGAACTGAGGGAGCAGACGCGGGGGCAGCGTCGCAAGGCCGCGCTGTACGGCGGTGCGGGGGCCGTCGGCCTCTACGCGGGCGCGGCGCTGGCACTCGCCTTCGGTCTCGCGCTCGCTCTGTGGCTGCCCGACTGGGCGGCGGCGCTGATCACCGCGGTGGTGCTCGGTGGTGTGGCCTATCTGCTGCGGAACGCGGCGCGTCCCTCCGCGGGCCGTCCTTCCGCCGATCGGGCTTCCGCCGACCGGACTTCCATGGATCGCCCCTCCACGGAACACCCGTCCCCGGTTCACCCCTCCGCGGACCTGCCGTCCGTGGACGGGCCGGCCATGACCCCGCCGCCCGTGACACCGCCGGCGCCCGAGCGGCCGACGGCGCCGCCGACCGTGGACGCGACACATCCGGGCGGCGTGGAGCCCGAGGTGCCGCACCGCTGGGGTCAGTGATCCGGTCCACCCGAACAGAGATGTTTGGCCAACGGGTTACGGGCCACTCGGGGAATTGAGGTGGCCATATTGAACACATCATCGGATCCAGAGAAGAAGAAGGCGAGTTCGCAGAACTCGCGTAATTCAACCGAACACGCGGAAAGCGGCAGCGCGAAGCGCCGCCCGGGCCCCATGGAGGTGCTGCGCATCGCACGCACCCAGCTCGCCGAGCTGACCGGGATGGCCGCCGAGTCCGTGTCGTCCTTCGAACAGACCGAGGACGGCTGGACGCTGGAGATCGAGGTCCTGGAACTCACCCGGGTGCCGGACACGATGAGTCTCCTCGCGAGCTACCAGGTGGAGTGCGACCCGCAGGGTGAACTCCTGGGTTACCGGCGGGTCCGCCGCTACGAACGCGGACGCGCCGACGGCAGCAAGGGCGGCGGCCGCTGAAGCGGCTGTTCGTGCGGTTTTCCGCGAAATATCCACAGACATTCCAGACTAAGGAGGGTCGATCGGCATGACCGTTGTCCCAGCACAGCAATCCGGCGGATCGGGCGGCACCAGTGGTCTGTACGACGTCCTGGAGCTGGTTCTCGACCGCGGCCTCGTGATCGACGCCTTCGTGCGTGTCTCGCTCGTGGGCATCGAGATCCTGAAGATCGACGTGCGAGTGGTGGTCGCCAGTGTCGACACCTACCTGCGCTTCGCCGAGGCGTGCAACCGCCTCGACCTGGAGGCAGGTCCGCACAAGAACCCCGGTCTCCCCGACCTCGTGGGCGAGATGACCGAATCCGGTGCGCGCGGCAAGTCGAAGGGCGCCCTTTCGGGTGCTGCCGAGACCATTTCCGACGCGTTCAAGCAGTCGCGTGAAGAGAGCCAGTCGGAGTCCCGCCCGCGTGCCCGCAAGAGCACGTCGGCGCGTCGGAAGGAGGAGCAGGAATGAGCACGTACGTCTATGGCATCACCGCGAGTTCGCACCCTTCGCTCCCCGAGGGCATGGAAGGCGTGGGAAAGCCGGCCCGCCCCGTGCGCATCCTCAAGGAGGGGGGCCTGGCGGCGATCGTCAGTGACGCCCCCGAGGGGCTGCGCCCCAAGCGCAACGACCTGCTGGCCCATCAGAACGTGCTGAACGAGGCGGGCGCCGCAGGTCCGGTCCTGCCCATGCGGTTCGGCAACGTCGCCCCCGACGACGCGGCGGTCACGAGCGTCCTCGCGGAGCGGGCCGAGCACTACGACGAGCGTCTCTCGACGCTGGCGGGCAAGGTCGAGTACAACCTCAAGGCCAGCCACGAGGAACAGGCCGCTCTGCACCGCGTGATGGCGGACAACCCCGAGGTGCAGGCACTGGCAGAGGCCAACCGTCAGGCGGGCGGCGGCAGTTACGAGCAGAAGCTGCAGCTCGGCGAGATGGTGGTGGCCGCACTCCAGGCTCGCGAGGCCGAGGACGCGGTGGAGCTGCACCGCACCCTGGAGCCGACGGCGCACTCCGTCAGCGTGGGCCCCGAGTCCACGGGATGGCTGGCCAATCTGTCGTTCCTCGTGGAGCGCGAGTCGGCCGAGGTGTTCCTGGCCGCCGTGGAGGAAGCCCGCAAGGCCCACCCGCACATCGAAATCCGCGTCAACGGCCCGCTGCCGCCCTACAGCTTCGTCGAGCCCGGTCCTTCCGATCCGACCGGGGCCACGCCGGAGTCCGCGAGCTCGCAGGCCGGGCGGGAGTAGCTCATGGGCCTCATCGGCGAAGTACTGATGCTGCCGCTCGCTCCGGTGCGCGGCGGTCTCTGGGCGGTGGGCCAGGTAGTCGCCGAGGCCGAGCGCCTGTATTACGACCCCGCCACTGTTCGGTCCGAACTCGCCCTTCTCGAGCAGCAGCTCGAGTCGGGCGAGATCGGGGAGGAGGAATTCGACCGCCGGGAGGACGAGTTGCTCGACCGCCTGGAAATAGGCCTGCGCCCCGGCGCGGGAACCGACAACGGGACGTCACAATGAATCGAGTGGGACTTGGCCTCGCCGTAGGGGCCGGATACGTCCTCGGACGTACGAAGAAGATGAAACTCGCGTTCGCGGTCGGCACCATGGTGGCCGGCAAGCGGATGAACCTGAGCCCGCGCGCGCTGGGTGACCTGCTGTCTCAGCAGCTGCAGAACAACCCGCAGTTCAAGGAGATCGGCGACCAGCTGCGCGAGGACATGCGCGGGGTCGGAAAGGCCGCGACCGGAGCGCTGGTCGAGCGGCAGATCTCGGGCCTGGCCGACCGGCTGCACGGCCGGACGGCGGATGTGCGGGACCAGCTCTCGGGCGTGACGCCGGACATACCGGGTCGCGGCACCCAGGAGGACGAGGAAGAGCCGGACGACGCGTACGAGGAGTACGACGGCGAGGACGACCGGGACGAGCGGGACCACGAGGAGTCCGCCGAGGCGGAGTCCGACGAGGAGCCCGACGAGAGGCCCCGGCCGCGGAAGAAGGCTCCCGCGCAGAAGGCCGCCCCCAAGAAGGAGGCCGCCAAGAAGACCCCCGCCAGAAAGACGGCGGCGAAGAAGAGCCCTGCGAAGAAGACGGCGAAGAAGGCCCCCGCCAGGGCCGCGGCGAAGACGTCCGCGCGCCGTGCCACCGGGGCCCGGTTGCCGAAGGAGGGGGGCCGCGATGAGTGACACCCTGAAGTCCGCCACGGGCAAGGCGAAGGACAACCCGCTCACCGGCATCGCGCAGAGCGAGGCCGCCGACCGCTTGAAGTCCGAGGTCCAGGAGTACCTGGGCGCCCAGGCCCAGCGGCTGCTGGTGGGAGTGGGCCACAAGCTCGGCCAGACGACGGGCAAGCTGAACGACATCGCCGAGGGCAACAGTCCGGGCTTCGCCAAGCTCGCCCTCGACGGCGGCCGCAAGATGGCCGAGGGCAAGGGGCCGCTGCGGTCCGCCGTGGAGATCGGTGCCGGCCGCGCCAAGGACAGCGTTGTCGGAGCCTTCAAGAACCTGACCGGTGGCAAGGGCCGCCGCAAGAGCGGGGCCGGCAAGAAGCCGACGGTCATCATGGAGTTCATCGACGTCGGCGTGCCCCTGCGCACCGCGTACGACCAGTGGACCCAGTACCAGGACTTCAGCACCTTCGCCAAGGGCGTCAAGAGCGCGAACCGCGCCGACGACACCACCACCGACTGGCAGGCCAAGATTTTCTGGTCCAACAGGAGTTGGAAGGCCCAGACCACGGAGCAGGTCGCGGACGACCGGATCGCGTGGACCTCGGAGGGCGCGAAGGGCACCACGAAGGGCGTCGTCTCCTTCCACTCGCTGGCCGAGAACCTCACGCGCGTCCTGCTGGTCATCGAGTACTACCCGAAGGGCCTCTTCGAGAAGACCGGCAACATCTGGCGCGCCCAGGGCCGCCGGGCCCGGCTGGACCTGAAGAACTACGCACGGTTCATCACCATCAAGGGTGAGGCGGAGGACGGCTGGCGCGGCGAGATCCGCGACGGCGAGGTCGTCACCAGTCACGAGGACGCGGTCGCGGAGGAAGAAGAGGCCGAGGGCGAGCAGCAGGACGTCGCCGAGGACGAGTACGAGGGTGACGAGGAGCGGCCGGAGGAGTCCTACGAGGACGAGGAAGGCGAGCCCGAGGAGGACGAGCACGACGAGGAAGCGCGCGATGAAGAGGAGCGCGACGAGGAGGAGCAGCCCGAGGAGTCCTACGAGGACGAAGACGAGGAAGACGAGGACGCCGACGAGGCGAAGTACGACGAGTACGAGGATGAGGACGAGGCGAAGCACGACGAGGACGCCGCGGTGAGCGGGAGCCGTCGATGACGATGGCTGGTCGGATGCCGGAGCCTTACGGGCAGCAGGGTGGCGGCGCGAACCTCGCCGACATCCTGGAGCGCGTGCTCGACAAGGGAATCGTGATCGCCGGGGACATCCGGATCAACCTGCTCGACATCGAACTCCTGACGATCAAGCTGCGGCTCATCGTCGCCTCCGTCGACAAGGCGAAGGAGATGGGGATCGACTGGTGGGAGGACGACCCCGCGCTCTCCACCCGCGCCCGTCGGGACGAACTCACCCGTGAGAACGCCGAGTTGCGTGCCCATGTCGCCGAACTGGAGCAAGGCAGGACGGGGCAAGAGGGCAGGACGGAGCGAGGCAAGGTGGAACAGGGCAAGGTGGAAGAGGGAAGGACGAAGCGCGGCAAGGCGGAGGAAAGCACATGAGTGGACTGCGGTACGTCTACGCGATCTGCCGGCCCTTCGACGCGGCGCTTCACGCGCAGCTGACCGGGGTGGACGGCGCACCCCCCGGTCAGCTGTCGCACCACGGTCTGATCGCTGTGGTCGGCACCGTGCCGGAGCAGGACTTCGCCGAGGAGCCGCTGCGGCGCCATCTGGAGGATCTGGACTGGCTGAGCGCCACCGCGCGCGCTCACCAGTCCGTGATCGACGCGCTCACGGCGGTCACCACGCCGCTGCCGCTGCGCCTCGCCACGGTCTTCCGGGACGACGCGGGGGTGCGCGCGATGATGGAGGCACGGGAGGACTCCTTCAGGCGCACACTCGACCGGCTCGACGGCCGGGTGGAATGGGGTGTCAAGATCTACTCCGACGCGCAGGCCGCGAGCCCGGCCGCCGAGCCGGAGAAGCCCGCGTCGGGCCGGGACTACCTGCGCCAGCGCCGGCAGCGCAACCGGGCGCACGAAGAGATGTGGGAGAGCGCCGAGAAGTTCGCCCACCGGCTGCACGACACGCTCTGCGAGCATGCGGAGGACGCCAGGCTGCACGCGCCGCAGAACTCCGCGCTCTCCAAGGAGTCGGGCCGCAACGTGCTCAACGCGGCCTACCTGGTGCCGCGTTCGGAGTCGGAGGCCTTCGTCGAGCTGGTGGAGCGCGTGAAGGGCGAGGAGTCCGGCATGCGCGTGGAGCTCACCGGGCCGTGGGCCGCGTACTCCTTCGCGGGCGTGGAGGTCGAAGGGGACGATGTGGCGGGGGAGGCGGGACTGTGACCGTCGTCGAACGCCGCGAGGTCGCCTTGGTCGACCTGCTCGACCGGCTGCTCGCGGGCGGGGTCGTCATCACCGGTGACCTCACCCTGCGCATCGCGGACGTCGATCTCGTCCGCATCGACCTGAACGCGCTGATCAGCTCGGTGAACGAGCAAGTCCCCTCACCTTTCGAGGAGTTGCTGTGAGCGAGGCCGAGCCCGAGCGCCGCGAGCCCGCGCCCGAGCCCGAGCCTGCGCCCGAGCAGCTCCGGGAGCGGCCCGCGGGGAAGAACCGGCTGGAGTTGGAGCCGGACACGGTGGAACGCGATGTGATCAAACTGGTCCTTACCGTCGTGGAGCTGCTGCGCCAGCTCATGGAACGGCAGGCCGTGCGCCGGTTCGACACCGGCGAGCTGGACGAGGACCAGGAGGAGCGCATCGGCCTCACGCTGATGCTCCTCGACGATCGCATGGCCGAACTGCGCGATCGCTACGGCCTGCGGCCCGAGGACCTGAATCTGGACCTCGGGCCGCTGGGGCCGCTGCTTCCCAGGGACTGACAGTTCGAGTTCCGAGGGACTGACAGTTCAGTTTCCGAGGGACTGAGGGTTCGGGAAGCTCAGGAACCGCTGGGCTTCCCGAACTCCGTCAGGAACGCCTCGCAGAACGCCTTCAGGTCGTCCGGCTTGCGGCTGGTGATCAGCGCGTTGGGCCCGTCGTGGCAGACCTTCACCTGCTCGTCGACCCAGGTGCCGCCCGCGTTGCGGATGTCCGTACGGAGGCTGGGGAACGAGGTGAGTCCACGGCCCGAGACCACGCCGGCCTCGACGAGGACCCATGGGGCGTGGCAGATGGCCGCCACCGGACGGCCGCTCTCGAAGAAGCCCTTCACGAAGGAGACGGCGCCCTCGTCCAGGCGCAGCGCGTCCGGGTTGGCCACGCCGCCCGGCAGCACGAGCCCGTCGAAGGAGTCCGCCGACACCTCGCCGACGACCTCGTCCACGGGGAACGTGTCGGCCTTGTCGAGATGGTCGAAGGCCTGGACGCGGCCCGCCTCGGTCGACACGAGGACGGGCTCACCGCCCGCGTCGGTCACCGCCTTCCAGGGGTCGGTGAGTTCGATCTGCTCGACGCCCTCGGGCGCCATCAGGAATGCGACACGCATGACTGCTCACTCTCCTTGTGGAGGCCCGGACGGAGATGTCCGGGCCTCTTTCCTCGGTTTCCTTGTGTTCTTCGGCCCGTCCGGTGGTCGGGCCGTGGTGGACGGGTCGTCCTGGGGGCCGTGCGGTCAGCCGGTCGTCTCCCGGACCACCCGCACGGTGTCGATGCCGGGATCCGCCGCGTCGGGCAGGTTCATCCCGGCCGCCTTGCCGGTGCGCAGATAGCGCAGCACCGGCTCGGTGAGGCGTTCGCCGGGCAGCGCCGCGGGAATGCCCGGCGGGTACGGCGTCAGCATCTCGGCCGCCACGCGCCCCGCGGCCTCGGCCACCGGCACGTCGACGGTCGGCCCGAAGTAGGCGTCTCGCGGCAGATCGACCTGGGGGAGCCGCAGCGCGGCGGGGGAGGGGACGTCCACCTCCGGCACCGGACGCAGGCCGGGAGCGGCCTGGGACAGTGCTCGCAGCGCGGCCAGGAGCTGATCTGTCGTCTCCCGGTCGTCGGCGTGCGTGAGCTGGGTGCTGATACGGCGGTGGTCGGCCAGATGCGCCTCGATCGAGCGGTGCTCACGCAGCCAGTCCGCCGCCCGGAATCCCGACGTGCCGAGGCCACTCACGTCGATGACGACCGGCAGTGGGTCGAAGTCGGCGGCGGGACCGCAGAAGTCGACGCGGTCGTTCACGTGCAGCCCGTCGATCTCCTCGATCTCCGCACGCACGCCGGCCGCCAGATCCAGGGCCGCCCCCATCAGGTCCTTGCCGTTCAGGGCCATCTGGCGGCGCCAGCCGTCGAGGCCGGCGTAGATGAGCACGGAGGGGCTCGTCGTGCCGAACAAGTCCGCCCGGGACTTCAGCACCGTCGGGTCGATCAGGTCGCCCTGGAGGTGGAAGACGGACCCCTGCTCCAGGCCGCTGCCCATCTTGTGGATGCTCGTCACACAGATGTCGGCGCCCGCGTCCATCGCCCACGACGGCAGATCGGGGTGGAACGGCAGATGCGCGCCCCAGGCCTCGTCCACGATCAGCGGGCGGGAGTGCCGGTGACAGACGTCCGCGATGCCCCGCAGATCGGCGCAGCTTCCGTACGGGGTCGGGCTGGTGACCAGGGCGCCCATCGCGTCGGGATGGGCGGCGAAGGCCTCGGCATAGGCGTCGGCCGAGGGCGGGTGCGCCAGATGCCGGTCGGGGTCCCAGCTCGGATCGACCCAGATCGGACGGATCCCGGAAAGGATCAGGGCCGATACGACGGACTTGTGAGCGTCACGCCCGATGAGCAGCTTCTCGTGCGGTCCCGCGGCCGAGAGCATCGCCGCCTTGACCGACAGGGAGCTGCCGCACGTGGAGAAGAAGGTGTGCGCCGCGTGCACGGCGTCGGCCATCAGCCGTTCGGCCCGTTCGAGGACCTGGCCGCGGCCGAGGCGGTCGTCGAGACCCCCGGAGGCGAGAAGATCGCCGTGGAAGACGGCATCGCCCAGCACCTCCCGCACCAGCGGATCGGCGCCCCGGGCCTGTTTGTGGCCCGGCGGGGTGAAGGAGACATGGCCCTTCCTGCGGTGCTCCGCCAGGGCTTCGAGTACGGGGGCTCGCGCGTGATCGACGGTCATGGATCACGAGTTCCCTGGTGCCGTCAAGGTCAATCAGAGTGACTGAGGGCGGACCTGCTGGGTACTCAGAGTCACATGCGGATGAGTGTGATGGATGTGGGTTCGAATGCGGTCCGGCTGGTCGTCGTGGACGCGGAGGGCGGTGTGCCCTTGCCGGTACACACCGCCAAATGGAAGGTGAGACTCTCCGAGGACGTCGGTCCGAGCGGGGTGATCCCGGAGGAGTCGGTGGGGCAGCTCGTCAGAGCGGTCACCGAGGCGGCGGGTACCGCGAGGAGATGGGGCGCGGCGGAGCCCCTGGCCTTCGCGACGACGGTGGTACGCGGCGCGCCCAACCGTCTTGAGGTGTTGCGGGAGATACGTGAGGAGACGGGCGTACCGCTGTGCACGCTGCCCGGCGAGGTGGAGGCCGAACTCACCTTCCTCGGTGCCCGGCGGTGGATGGGCTGGCGGGCCGGGCCGCTCGCCATGTTCGACATCGGCGGCGGCTCGCTGGAGGTGGCCTTCGGGCGCGGCCGGCTCCCGGACTACGTCGCCTCGCTGCCCCTCGGCGCCCGTCGGCTGACCCGGGAGTTCTTCGACGGAGAGGACCCGCCGACCGAGCAGAGCGTGAAGGCGCTGCGGCGCAAGGTGCGGCACCAGCTGCGGGACGTCGCCGCACGCATCCGCTGGGAGGGGCCGCGCACCGCGGTGGCGACATCGCGGACGTTCCAGCAGTTGGCGCGGCTCGGTGGCGCCGCCCCCGGTCGGCACGGGCCGTTCATGGCACGGCAGTTGAGCCGGGCGGACCTGCGCACCTGCCGGGACCGCCTCGCCGCGCTGCCGGCGGCCGAACGCGCCGCGCTGCCGGGGGTGTCGGCGCCGCGGGCCGCGCAGAGCCTGGCCGGGGCGATCGTGGGCCACACGGCGATGAAGCTGACGGGCGTCAAGACGGTCACCCTCTGCCCTTGGGCCATCCGCGAGGGCGTGCTGCTGCGCCATATGGAGGACGGCGGTGCGTGGTGGGCCGAAGTCAGCCAGAGCGAGGTCGCCGCGCCCGCCGCCCGGTCGGTGCCGCTGCGGATCGCGGCGCTGCAGAACTGAGGCAGGCCCGTGCTCCGGCCTTGAGCTTCCCGCGCCGCCCCGTGCTCCGGCCCGGCCTCGTCCGGCTTCCCGAAAGCGGCCGGACGTGGCTCACCCCTTGTCGGCGCCGAGTGCCGTCCGCGTCGCCGGTGCCGCCTGGAGTCGGGTGATCGTCGTGGCCAGTTGGCGTCGGAACGGCTTCGGGATCCTGCCTTCCGTGACGGCGCCGACCAGTTCGTCGGCCACGAGGTGCAGCTTGGTGTTCGTGTTCTGGGAGATCGAGACCAGCACGCCCCAAGCGTCATCGGGGCTCAGGCCGAACGAGGCCATCAGGACTCCGCGGGCCATGTCGATGGCGGGCCTCGTCTCCATGGCCCGCCGCAGCTGGACGAGTTCGACCCGTGGGTCCTGCTCCACGTCCGCGTCCGCGACGGACGCCAGGTCATCCGGTATGGACCCCAGGCCGTCCGGCAGGGAGACCAGGTCCTCCGTGATTACCGGCCCCTCCGCGAGCCGTGCGGTCAGTACACGTTCTGTCATGGCGGCCACTCCGTAGACGTCCGGCGTCATCACCTCGTCCAGCGTCGGACCGAGAAGGCTTACCCGTCAAGTGATACAGGAAATGTTGTTCGCCCTTTTGAATGCGTGAATCAAACGCCCTATCTTGTAGGGATGGGAGCAGTACCTGAATCACACAGCGGTTGGACCTTCCTCACCAACCACGCCCGTGTGCTGGCCGCGATCGCCGATGATCCCGAGACCCGCATCCGTGACATCGCCGCTCGCTGCCGGCTCACCGAGCGCGCCGTGCAGAAGATCGTCTCTGATCTGGAGGAGGGCGGATACCTCTCGCACACGCGGCAAGGCCGTTCCAACACGTATCGCATCGAAGCGGGAACCATTCTGCGCCACCCCGCCGAATCGGGGCTCGCCGTGGCGGAGCTGCTCACGCTCCTGGCCCAGCACGATGTCGACCACGGTGACGGCCCCCGGCAGTTGGAGTCGTCGCCACCGCATGCGCGCGACCCGGAGCCTGACTCGTGATGTGCGGGCTGACCTGCGGCGCATCCGCCCCTCGCGGGCCGGATGGCGGCACCGGACGCCGGTAGGCTGGGGAACATGGCCTACGAGATTCCGGTGACGCAAGCCCGTGCAGAGCTCGCCGACCTGATCAACCGCGTCGTGTACGGCGGTGAGCGGGTGGTCGTCACCCGTCATGGCAAGCCACTCGTCGCCCTCGTCTCCGCCGCCGACCTGGAGCGGCTCGAGGCGTTGCCCGAGCCGGCGGACGAGGAGCAGGTGGTCAGCTCCGTCTCGTCGTTGCGCCCGACGCCGTCCTCGTCCGGCGCGGGGGAGCGGCGGCGTTTCGGCATCGCGGCCGAGCACCGGGGCCCCAACGCGACGTGACCGGCAGGCGGTTGCGCCCAGGAACCGCAGGAATGGCCGTACGCCCCCGTCCGCTACAGCGGGGGCGTACGGCTGTCTGAGTGTCCTGGCTGAGTGTCCTGTCCGTGCGTTCTGTGTGTTCTGCCCGTGTGTTCTGTCCGAGCGTGCGGCCGGAAGCGCTGCCAGGTGTACGCCGGGTCCGCTGTCGGGTCAGGAGACCGGCACCGCTTCCGTCGCCGCAGGCGCCTCGTCGCGCGCCGCGGCAGTGGGACGGCGTCGGAGCGCGCCGAGCAGCACGGCCGTCAGGCCGAGCAGGGCCCAGACGGCGAGGGTGACGAGCGGGCCCGTGACGCGCGCCCCGTCGAAGAAGGACACCGAGCGCAGCAAGGTGCCTCCCGCGCCCGGCGGCAGCAACTGGCCGAGGAACCCGACCGGTTCGGGCAGCAGGTGCGGCGCTGACGTCACCCCGGAGAACGGGTTGCCGAGCAGCACCATGGTCAGCGCGCCGACCCCGATCCCCGCCGGGCCGAAGAGCGCGGCGCAGCCCGCTACCGCGGCGCCCACCGCGAGCGTCGAGAGCCCCAACACCCCGGCTTCGGCCCACCAGTTGCCCGTCAGGACGCCCAGCCAGCTGTGCGTCACGGCGGCTGCGACCACGCCGACCGCCCCGGCGGCCACTACCAGGGTGACCGCCGCGCGGATGCCGCGCAGGCCCAGCATCGTCACCGTCGCACCCGCCGCGACCCCCGCGATGGCCAGCGGCAGGATGCTCGCGCCGAGGGCGGCACCCCGCGGGTCGGCCGCGGGTGCCGCCACCACATCGGTGGTCCGCACCTCGGTGCCCTCGGGGGCCTGACCGGCCACCGCCTGCTCCAGGAGCTGGGCGACCACCGGACCTGCCGCCGTCGCGGTCAGCAGCTTCATGCCCTGGGGGGTGACGACGACCGCCCCGTACACGGTCCGGTCCTCGATGGCATCGCGGGCCGCGGACTCGTCGGCGTACTGATGAACCTCGAAGGCGCCCTCCCGGTCGGCCAGTTGTGCCTTGAGCGGAGCCGTCGCCGTGGCGGGTCCCGCGACGCCGAGGGGCAGATCACGCGGGGCGGTCCTGGTGGCGGGCCAGGCGAAGGCCCACAGGGCGAGGGCGACGACGGCGGAGACCAGGACGGCCACCGCCACCATGCGGCGGCCCTGGGGAGGGGAGGTGGCGACGGGCGTGGACATGGGCTGGGCTCCTTCAAGGATCGAAGTAAAGAGAAGGATCGTTCGTTTTACGTGATGCCCTCACTGTGCTGCCGGGTGTGGCGCTTGTCAAGAATGAATGTTCGTTTTAGTTTGGCGGCATGGCCCGCGTATCCCAGGAGCACCTAGACGCACGCCGCCGCCAGATTCTGGACGGCGCCGCCCTCTGCTTCGCCCGCAACGGTTTCCACGCCACCTCGATGCAGGACGTACTCAAGGAGGTCGGCCTCTCGGCCGGAGCGGTCTACCGCTACTTCCGGGGCAAGGAGGAGCTGATCGGGGCGATCGTCGGCGAGGTCCTCGAATGGATCCAGGCGACCTTCGAGGCGGCGGCCGAGGAGACCCCGCCGCCACCGCCGGACGAGCTGGTCGGCCGCGCGCTGACCCAGGTGCTCGGCCGGAAGACGGGCGCCCACGAGGGGGAGGTCTCGTTCTTCCCGCGGCTGATCGTCCAGGTGTGGGCGGAGACCCTGCGCAACGAAGAGCTCGCGGCCGTGATGAAGCAGGGGTACGCCAAGGTGCGGGTCGCCTGGGTGAAGATCGTCGAGGGGTATCAGGCGGCGGGCATGATGCGCGGCGACATTCCGGCCGACCACGTCGCGCGGGTCATGATCGCCACGGCGCAGGGATTCGCCGCCCAGCTCGCGCTCTTCGACGAGGTGCCGGTCGAGGCGCTCCAGGACGGTCTGCGCGGCCTGATGAGCATGGGTCAGCCCAGCTGATGAGTGTGGGCCGGCTGATGAGGGCGGGTCGGCCGACTGGTGAGCGGGGGCGGCCCGGCTGACGGGTATGGGTCTGCCCAGCTGATGGTCATGGAGCGGTCAAGCGCTGGTTAACCTCGTTGAAACTCCTCCCAACTAGCCTGCGATCCCACGCCACCAGGGGTTTTCGTAACCGGGGTGCGCAAGATCAAGCGCACTGTCTGTGTGTTACATCTATATCCGTCGCGGTGGCCGCGGCAGCCGGACCCCGCACGGTCCGGAGCGAGGACTGTGAGGTGGGACGCGTGCAACTGACCCCGCACGAGCAGGAGAGACTGCTCATCCATGTGGCCGCGGACGTGGCCGAGAAGCGAAGGGCGCGGGGGCTGCTGCTCAACCACCCCGAGGCGATCGCGCTCATCACGTCCCACATCCTCGAAGGTGCCCGGGACGGCCGCACCGTCTCCGAACTCATGTCGTCGGGGCGCAAGGTGCTCACTCGCGACGACGTCATGAGCGGTATCCCCGAGATGATCCACGACGTCCAGGTCGAGGCCACCTTCCCGGACGGCACCAAGCTCGTCACCGTCCACGACCCGATCGTCTGACGGGGGCCGGCCGCATGAGTCCCACGCATCCCGTGATCCCCGGCGAGATCCTCTTCGCCGACGAGCCCGTCGCCTACAACGAGGGCCGCGAGGTCACCGCCCTCACCGTCCTCAACGCCGCCGACCGCCCCGTCCAGGTCGGCTCCCACTACCACTTCGCCGAGGCCAACCCCGGTCTCGACTTCGACCGCGGTGCCGCCCGCGGCAAGCGGCTCAACATCGCCGCCGGGACCGCCGTGCGCTTCGAGCCCGGCATCCCCGTCGACGTCGAACTCGTCCCCCTGGCCGGTCTGCGCGTCGTGCCCGGGCTGCGCGGCGAGACCGGAGGTCCCCTCGATGCCTGAACTGTCCCGCCCCGCGTACGCCGACCTGTTCGGACCCACCACGGGCGACCGGATCCGGCTCGCCGACACCGATCTCCTCGTCGAGATCGAGGAGGACCGCTCCGGCGGCCCCGGACGCTCCGGCGACGAGGCCGTGTTCGGCGGCGGCAAAGTCATCCGTGAGTCGATGGGGCAGTCGCGCACCACGCGCGCCGAAGGCGCCCCCGACACGGTCATCACCGGCGCCGTGGTCATCGATCACTGGGGCGTCGTCAAGGCCGACATCGGCATACGCGACGGCCGCATCACCGGCATCGGCAAGTCCGGCAACCCGGACACGATGGACGGCGTGCACCCCGATCTCGTGATCGGCCCGGAGACCGAGGTCATCTCCGGCAACGGCAAGATCCTCACCGCCGGAGGCATCGACACCCACATCCACTTCATCTCGCCGACCATCGTCGACGAGGCACTCGCCTCCGGGGTCACCACCCTCATCGGCGGCGGCACCGGGCCCGCCGAGGGCAGCAAGGCGACCACGATCACGCCCGGCTCCTGGCACCTGGCCCGGATGTTCGCCGCGATGGACGCCAGCCCCGTCAACATCGGCTTCCTCGGCAAGGGCAACACCGTCTCCGCCGATTCCATGCACGCCCAACTGCGGGCCGGAGCCGTCAGTTTCAAGATCCACGAGGACTGGGGCGCGACCCCCGCCACCATCGACGCCTGCCTGAACGTCTGTGAGGACACCGGCGCCCAGCTCGCCGTCCACACCGACACCCTGAACGAAGCGGGCTTCATCGACGCCACCTTCGCCGCCGTCGCGGGCCGCACCCTGCACGCCTTCCACGTCGAGGGCGCGGGCGGCGGGCACGCCCCCGACATGATCACGGCGGTGTCGCTGCCGAACATGCTGCCCAGCTCCACCAACCCGACCCGGCCGCACACCGTCAACACCGTCGAGGAACACCTCGACATGCTGATGGTCTGTCACCACCTCAACCCGGCGGTTCCCGAGGACCTCGCCTTCGCCGAGTCGCGGATCCGGCCCACGACCATCGGGGCCGAGGACATCCTGCACGACATCGGCGCCATCTCGATCATGTCGTCGGACTCGCAGGCCATGGGGCGCATCGGCGAGGTCGTCATGCGGACCTGGCAGACCGCGCACGTGATGAAGCGGCGGCGCGGCTTCCTGCCGGGGGACACCCGCGCCGACAACCGGCGCGCGCGGCGCTATGTCGCCAAGTACACGATCAACGCGGCGGTCGCCCAGGGCGTCGACCACGAGATCGGCTCGGTGGAGAGCGGCAAGCTCGCCGACCTGGTGCTGTGGGACCCGAAGTTCTTCGGCGTCAAGCCCCAGCTGGTCATCAAGGGCGGCCAGATCGCGTACGCGCAGATGGGCGACGCCAACGCCTCCATCCCCACCCCGCAGCCGGTCCTGCCACGGCCCATGTTCGGTGCGCACGGCAAGGCGCCGGGGCTCAACTCCCTCAACTTCGTCACGCAGTCGGCGCTGGACGACGGGCTGCCGGAACGGCTCGGTGTGGCCAAGGAGTTCACCGCGATCCGCTCCACGCGCGGACGCTCCAAGGCGGACATGCGCGAGAACGACGCCCTGCCGAGGGTGGAGGTCGCACCCGACAGCTTCGCCGTCACCATCGACGGTGAGCTCGTCGAGCCGTCGCCCGCCGCCGAACTGCCGCTCGCGCAGCGGTACTTCCTCTTCTGATGGCGGCTCTTGTGATGGCGGCCCTTGTGATGACGGTCGACCGCGATGTCTAGAGCCGCGCTACTCGTCCTGGCCGACGGCCGGTTCCCCGCCGGAGGGCACGCCCACTCCGGCGGAGCCGAGGAGGCCGTCAAGGCGGGACGCATCACCGGGGCCGCGAACCTGGAGCGGTTCTGCCGGGGGCGGCTGCACACGGCGGGGCTCGTGTCCGCGGCGCTCGCGGCGGCCGCGGCGCTCGGGATCGATCCGCTCGACCTGGACGAGGCCGCCGACGCGCGGACACCGTCGGCCGCGCTGCGCGGTGCCGGTCGGCGGCTCGGGCGGCAGATGATGCGGGCCGCGCGCGCCGCGTGGCCCGACCCCTCGCTCGACCGATTGGCCGCCGCCCGGCCCAAGGGGGCCCACCAGCCCGTCGTCCTCGGCCTTGCCGCACGGGCGGCGGGGCTCGGGGCGGAGGACGCCGCGTACTGCTCCGCGTACGAATGCGTCAGCGGACCCGCGACGGCGACCGTGCGGCTGCTGAGCCTGGACCCCTTCGACGCGACGGGGGTGCTTGCCCGTCTCGCGCCCGAGCTCGATCTCGTCGCGCGGGCCGCGGCCGAGGCCGCGCGGCGCGCCGTGACCGAAGGGGTCGACGCGCTGCCCGCGGCGTCCGCGCCGCTGCTCGAGGTCGGGGCGGAGGCCCACGCGGCCTGGCCCGCGCGGCTGTTCGCGTCGTAGCGGGCCGCACCGCCGGGCGCTCGCCCCGGAGCCCCGCCGCACGGGGCGAAACGAACTGCTGAAGCATAGGAGTAGCACCATGCATCTCGACCACTCCCACGACGAGTCCACCGCCGTGAGCGCCGACGCGCACCGCCCCGACGGGCGCCGCCGAGCCCTGCGGATCGGGCTCGGCGGGCCCGTCGGGTCCGGCAAGACCGCCACCGTGGCCGCGCTCTGCAAGGAGCTGCGGGCCGAGCTGTCCCTCGCCGTGGTGACGAACGACATCTACACCCGCGAGGACGCCGAGTTCCTGCTGCGCGAGGCCGTGCTCCCGCCCGAGCGGATCACCGCCGTGGAGACCGGCGCGTGCCCGCACACCGCGATCCGCGACGACATCTCCGCCAACCTGGAGGCCGTCGAGGACCTGGAGGACGAGGTGGGGCCGCTGGACCTGATCCTCGTCGAGTCCGGCGGCGACAATCTCACCGCGACCTTCTCCAAGGGGCTCGTCGACGCGCAGATCTTCGTCATCGACGTCGCGGGCGGCGACGACATCCCGCGCAAGGGCGGCCCCGGCGTCAGCACCGCCGACCTCCTGGTCGTCAACAAGACCGACCTCGCCCCGCACGTCGGCTCCGACCTCGCCCGCATGGCCGCGGACGCCAAGGCCCAGCGCGCCGAACTGCCCGTCGTCTTCCAGTCGTTGAGGTCGGACGAGGGCGTCGGCCCCGTCGCCGCCTGGGTTCGTGCCCAGTACGCGGCATGGACCGCGTCCGCATGAGCGTGGACGCCGTCGTGGCATCGGGGGTGCGCGGCACCGCCCGCATCACCGCGCGGGGCGACGGACGGGGCGGCACCGCCCTGCCCGTGCTCGACGGCGAGGGGCCCATCGTCCCGCGCCGCACCCGGGCCGCCGGAGCGGGCGCCCACGTCACCCTCGTCGGGGCGATGAGCGGCCCTCTCGGGGGCGACCACCTCACCGTCGAGGCCGCCGCCCACGACGGAGCCCGGCTGCGCGTGGGCTCGGCCGCCGCCACGCTCGCGCTGCCCGGGCAGTCGAAGGAGGCGGCGCGCTACGACGTGCGGCTCACGGTGGGCGAGGACGCGGAACTGCTGTGGCTGCCCGAGCAGTTGATCTCCGTACGCGACAGCGACCTGCGGGTGACCACACGGGCCGAGCTCGCCGCCAGCGCGCGCCTCGTGCTGCGGGAGGAGCAGGTGCTCGGCCGGACCGGCGAGGAAGCGGGCCGCCTCACCAGCCGCCTCACCGTGCGCCGGGCGGGGCGCCTCCTCCTGGACCAGGAGCTCTCCTGCGGTCCGGGCGCACCCGGCGGCTGGGACGGCCCCGCCGTCCTCGCGGACCACCGCGCGATCGGCCAGCTCGTGGTCGTACGACCGGAATTCGACCAGCACAGACCCGGCCCCGCCCTGCTGGGCGAAGCGGCATCCCTCACTCCCCTCGCCGGCCCCGCCGTACTCGTCACAGCCGTCGCACCCGACGCCCTGCTGGTACGCCGCACCCTGGACGAGGCACTGCGCACACTCACCTGAGTTCCCTGCGCCAGGCCAGTTGGCCAAGCGCTCCCTGTCGGGTTATCCGGTGACCTTCCGGGGAAAGATGTCGCGTGCATGCCGGGGAGAGTCGGAGGGGGCTACTCATGAGCGGTACTACACCGTCGCGTGACGACAGGAAAGAGCCGCAGCAGGTGCCCGAGCGGGGCTCAGGCCGTTTCAGCGACGGCCCTCCCGATCCCCTCGCCTCGATGCTGGCCAAGGTCGACAAAGGGGAACACATTTCGACCCCTGGAGACCACGCGGGCGGCGACGAGCGCGACCCCGATGATGAGTTGCATCGGGAATATGATCACAACGGCCGCTTCGCGCAGGGGCGTAAACGGAAGAACTGACGCACGGCGTCCCTGTCTGCGGCAACTTGTATGGGGGAGACGTGAGTGATCTCAGGGTCGTTCGGTGGAAGCGGCACGGTCACGATCGGCTCTATGTGAACCTCCCTGACGGCTCCGCCGTCGCATGGGCCGACTGCCGGACGGGCAAGGTCACGATCCTGGCCGAGCCGTATCGGCATGAGGCCCTCGGGTTGTTACGTCCGCTACTCACGCGACCTTCGCCCACGTTGAGGTCGACCGCCGCCGCGAAGCCCGAACCGCGTAGAACGCCACGGCCGCAAGCCGTTCCGGAACTTCCTCCGCTGACGCCGCCGGACGATCTCGCCTCGAACCGGCCGGGGGAGAGCCTCAGACGCTTGCTTGCCGAGAAGGGGCCAAGCCCCGCGCAGCGGGTGCTGTCGTGGCTGTAAGGCTGTATGGATCGGCGATGAGATGGCCAAGGTCAGTCACGGTCGGCCGCAGCCGTACGCACACAAGAGCAAGGCGGAGGCTGCGCGAGTCCAGGCGGTGCTGGAGCGGTACGCCGACATCCCGTTTCAGGTGCAGCCGGTCATCGTGTTCGTCGGCGTGACGGAACTGACCAAGGCGGCCACGCAGTTCACCGTCCGCGTGTACCGCGAGCGGGAGGTGTCCGTGCTCGGTCCGCTCCGCGGGGTGCTCGATGCCGGGCAGATCGACGCGTTGTACGCGGTCGCACGGCACCGGCGCGCGTGGCTGGCCGCCTGAGGGACGGCGACGCCTCACCAGGACAAACCGCTCACCGGTTCCAGCGGCCCGGTTATCGGATTGGTAAAGAAACACCGGCTGCGTCTGTCGCACTGAACCCGAAGACCGACAGGATCCTCCTACTGTTCGAAAATCGACAGGGAAATCGACAGGGGGAGGAACCAGTTGAGACGCACCACAGCATTCGGCGCAGCCGGCACGCTGATCACGGGCTCGCTCATAGCGGGCGCGATCATGGCGCCGGTCGCCAATGCCGAGGCCCGTCAGGGCAGCGGCAGCGCTGACGCCCGCCAGCGGACCAGTTCCGAGGCGCGCGGTGTCGCGCTCGCCGCGCAGCGTGCCGCCAAGGCCGGCATCGACTGGCAGGCATGCCCTGCTGACTGGGGTCTGGAGAAGGCCGTCACGTGCGGCTGGGTGACCGTTCCGGTCGATTACGCCAAGCCCAACGGCAAGAAGATCAAGCTCGCCGTGGACCACATCGGCAACACCGGGACGAAGAAGGAGCGCCAGGGCGCGCTCGTCTACAACCCCGGCGGCCCCGGCGGTTCCGGGCTCCGCTTCCCCAACCGCGTGGCCACCAAGGCCAAGCTCTGGGAGAAGACGGCCAAGGCCTACGACTTCGTGGGCTTCGACCCGCGCGGTGTCGGGCACTCGGCGCCCATCTCCTGCGTGGACCCGCAGGAGTTCGTCAAGGCCCCCAAGCTCGACCCGGTGCCGGACTCCGAGGCGGACAAGCGCGCCCAGCGCAAGCTCGCCGCCGAGTACGCGGACGGCTGCGCCGAACGCAGCGGCGACATGCTGCCGCACATGACGACACCGAACACCGCACGCGACCTGGACGTCATCCGGGCCGCGCTCGGCGAGAAGAAGCTGAACTTCCTCGGCGTCTCCTACGGCACCTACCTCGGCGCGGTCTACGGAACGCTCTTCCCGACGCACGTGCGCCGCATGGTCGTCGACTCCGTGGTCAACCCGTCGAAGAAGAAGATCTGGTACGAGGCCAACCTCGACCAGGACATCGCCTTCGAGGTCCGCCTCAAGGACTGGATGACGTGGGTCGCCAAGTACGACGCCACCTTCCACCTCGGGGACACCGCGGACAAGGTCGCCAAGAACTGGGACAAGCTGCGTGCCGCCGCGAAGAAGGAGCCGCTGGGCGGAGTCGTCGGCCCCGCCGAGCTCGTCTCCTACTTCCAGAGCGCGCCGTACTACGACTCCGCGTGGGTCGGGATCGCGACGAACTTCAGCAAGTACGTCGCCGGTGACGCCAAGCCGCTGATCGAGGCAGCCAGCCCCGACCTGTCGGACACCGCGGGCAACATCGCGTCGGAGAACGGCAACGCCGTCTACACCGCCGTCGAGTGCGCGGACGCCAAGTGGCCCACCAGCTGGAAGAAGTGGGACCGGGACAACACCCGCATCCACCGCGACAACCCGTTCATGACGTGGGCCAACGCCTGGATGAACCTGCCCTGCGCGACCTGGTCGAGCAAGCAGCACGAGCCCGTCGAGGTCAAGACCGGCAAGGGTCTGCCGCCCGTGCTCATCGCGCAGGCGACGCGTGACGCGGCAACCCCGTACGGGGGCGCCGTCGAGCTGCACAAGCGGTTCAAGGGCTCGCGTCTGATCACGGAGAAGGACGCCGGCTCGCACGGCATCACGAACCTGGTCAACCCGTGCCTCAACGACCGTGTCGACACCTACCTGCTGACCGGCAAGGTGGACAGCAAGGACGTGACGTGCGCACCGCACGCCACGCCCAAGCCGTGACGGTCCGCCGCTAGGCGAACGACAGACAGCTGAGCGAGGGGCGGCCGGGGAGACCCGGCCGCCCCTTCGCCGTGCGGCCGCTAGGCCGCCTGCTGCGCGATCTCCGCCCTGCGCGGTTCGGCGACCGCCTCGTAGTCCGCGGTCCGCAGCGCCAGCGAGCGGTCGAGGCGCGCCGCGTTGAAGAACAGCTCGTCATGGGCGAGCAGCGCCGGGTCCACGACCAGTTCGAGCTCGGGGTCGAAGGAGAACGGCAGGATCGTGCCGCTCACGCTGCCCGCGAGCCGCTCGGCCGCTTCCTGCGTCGCGAAGCCCGCGTACGTCCCGCCCAGGAGCTGCTTGACGGCGTTCAGGTCGACACGCCGGTCGCCGGGCACCACGGCGAGCACGTACCGCTTCGTCTTCTTGCCGATCTTCACCATCACCACGATGCACTTGGCGGCCTGCTGCAGCGTGTTGCCCCGCAGCGCGCTCACCGCCTCCGTGGCGCCCTCGGCCTCGTGCTCGATGACGCGGTACGCCGCGCCCCGCTCGTCGAGCAGCCCGATCAGCTTGGTGTAGAGGGTGTGTTCGCTCATGGGCACGACCGTACGTCACCCCATCAACTCAGCGGCATGCGGGGGAACTTCCGCCTGCTCGCGGCGGCGGCACGCTCGGCTTCCTCGGCCTTGACGACCGCGGCGTACTTGTCGACGTACTCCTGTCCGGAGAGCCCGAGGATGGCGTACATGATCTCGTCCGTGACGGCGCGCAGGACCGCCTTCTCGTTCTCCATGCCCGCGTAGCGCGAGAAGTCCAGCGGGGCGCCGAAGCGGATGGCCACACTCCGGAAGTTCGGCACCTTCTGACCCGGCGGCTGCGCCTCGAACGTGCCGATCATCGCGCAGGGGATCACCGGCACCTGCGCCTTGAGCGCCATCGCCGCGACGCCGACCTTGCCCTTGTAGAGACGCCCGTCGTGCGAGCGGGTGCCCTCCGGATAGATGCCGAGCAGCTCACCCTTGCGCAGCACCCCGAGGCCCTCGCGGATCGCGGCCTGGCCCGCCTCCTTGCCGGAGCGGTCCACCGGGATCTGCCCCGCGCTGCGGAAGAACGCGGCCGTCAGACGGCCCCTGATGCCGGGGCCCGTGAAGTACTCGGCCTTGGCGAGGAAGGTGATCCGCCGCTTGATGATGGCGGGCATCAGAAAGTGGTCCGAGAACGAGAGGTGGTTGCCCGCCACGATCGCCGCACCCGACTCCGGTACATGCTCGAGCCCCTCGATGCGCGGCCGGAACATGAGCCGCAGCAGCGGCCCCAGGACGACGTACTTGAGCAGGTAGTAGAACACCCGTTGCTCCTTGACGTAGATGGACCGGCCTGGGTGCTGCGTCGTCGCAGGTCACGGGTCCTCGCGCAGCGGTCAGTTTAAGTGCGCCGCCGCGACGGGAGAAGGGAGCGAAGCCCGGCGGCCTCGGTCCCTTCGCGCGACGGCACGGCCGGCCGGTGGCACGCCCGTCCGGACCGTGCTCCGCACACGTCCGGGTGAGCGTCCGGCGTGTCGGCCGCGCGGCCGCCGGGTGCGGGGGTGGCCTGGCCTCTCTCCGACGCAGTACGTCACCGTCACAGGAGGTCCCATGAGGTCTCGTCCCACGTCCCGCCTGCGCCCGGCCGCCGCCACCGCCGCCGCGCTGGTCTCCCTCGCCGTGGCCGCGCCCGCCCACGCGGCAGGCGAAACGGCCCCCGAGCGGTCGAGCGGCGTCTTCCTCACCGTCACGGGGCAGGACAACGCCTGGGTGCGCGGGGTACTGCTCGACTGCGTGACCCAGCGGCCCGCACATCATCCGCACGCGGCCGCGGCCTGCGCGGCGATCGACAAGGCGGGCGGCGACTTCGACGCGCTGCCGATGACGAAGTCGGGGATCTGCACCAAGCAGTACGCCCCGGTCACCGTGAGCGCGACCGGGCTGCACCGGGGAAAGCCGGTCAGCTGGAACAAGACGTACGGCAACGCCTGCGAGATGGGGTACTCGACGGGCGCCGTCTTCCGCTTCTGACGGCGTCGGCCGACAGTCCGCCCCGGGCGCCGCCCCGCACCTTTCCTCGGCTGTGCGCGGCGCCTCAGGGGGTGCTGCGCGAGAGCACCATCGCCAGCGTGAGCATCCCGATGACGACCCAGCCGAACCACAGCCAGCCGTTGCTCCCCAGCGCGACCGTGTACGCGGTCACCGCGACCAAGCCTCCGATGGTGAATACACCCATCGTCTTCGTAGAATCAGGCATCGTCCTGCCTCCTCCCGGCAGCCCGGCGTATCGACGCCAAGACCGCGGCCTGAGACCATCCTCGCCTGCGAAGACCCTTTGCCGCTAGCGCCCGCGCGCGGCCAGTGAGGCGAGATAGGCGTTGTACGCCTCTAGCTCCTTGTCACCGTCACGGTCGGCGGCCCGGTCCGTACGCCGCGCCTGGCGCTGTTCGGAGCGGTACCACTGGAAGAGCAGCGCCAGCAGCACGAGGACCGACGGCACCTCGCTGAACGCCCAGGCGATGCCTCCGGCAGCCGTCTGATCAGCGAGCGCGTCGATGCCGAGCGAGGACGGCGGGTTCTTGTAGGTGCCGACCATCGGCTCGGAGGCCATCATCAGGGCGATGCCGAAGAACGCGTGGAACGGCATGCCCGCGAACAGCTCCAGCATCCGCATGATGTATCCGGGCCGGTGCGGACCCGGGTCCACGCCCATGATCGGCCAGAAGAAGACCAGGCCGACCGCGAGGAAGTGCACCATCATCCCGATGTGGCCCACCTTGGACCCCATCAGGGTGTCGAAGAGCGGCGTGAAGTACAGCGCGTACAGGCTCGCGATGAACAGCGGGATCGTGAACGCGGGGTGCGTGATGATCCGCATGTAGCGGCTCTGCAGGATCCAGAGCAGCCATTCGCGCGGGCCCTTGCTGCCGCGGGCCGCGACCGGCAGCGCGCGCAGGGCGAGGGTGATCGGTGCGCCCATCAGGATCAGGATCGGCGAGAGCATGCTGATGATCATGTGCTGCACCATGTGCACGCTGAACATGACCATGCCGTAGTCGTTCAGCTTGGTGCACATCACGAGCAGGATGGTCAGCACGCCCACCACGAAGGAAATGGTGCGCCCGACCGGCCACTTGTCACCGCGCCGTACGAGCCGGACCACACCCAAGGCGTAGAGCGCGAGCGCCACCAGGCAGCCGATGAGGAAGAAGGGGTCGGCCGAGAGCTCGAGCCCGCGCCCCAGCGTGAACGGCGGCAGATCCATGTTCATGCCGTGCCCGCTGTGATCCATCCACTGGCTCCTGATTCGTGCGGTTGTGCGCTGTGTGTCCGCACCAGACTAGAACGACCCCCGGACGCCGACGCGTCCGGGGGCCGTTCCTCGAGCCGTGAAACAGAGCCTGTCCCTAGAGGACGCACTCCGCCTCGGCGTAGCGCTCGTCCGGCACCGTCTTCAGGGTCTCGACGGCCTCGGCGAGCGGGACCATCGTGATGTCCGTGCCGCGCAGCGCCGTCATCCTGCCGAACTCGCCGCGGTGCACGGCCTCCACCGCGTGCCAGCCGAAGCGGGTGGCGAGGACACGGTCGTACGCGGTCGGGGTGCCGCCGCGCTGGACGTGCCCGAGGATCACCGGGCGCGCCTCCTTGCCCAGACGCTGCTCCAGTTCGATGGAGAGCTGGCGGGCGATGCCGGCGAACCGCTCGTGGCCGTACATGTCCTTGATGCCCTCGTCGAACTTCATCGAGCCCTCGCGCGGCTTGGCGCCTTCGGCGGCCACGACGATCGCGAACTTCTTGCCCGCGGAGAAGCGTTCGCCGACCTTCGCCGCCAGTTCCTCGATGTCGAAGGGGCGCTCCGGCACGACGATCGCGTGCGCGCCGGCCGCCATGCCCGAGTGCAGCGCGATCCAGCCGGTGTGCCGGCCCATGACCTCGACGATCAGGACCCGCTGGTGCGACTCCGCGGTCGTCTTGAGACGGTCCAGGGCCTCGGTCGCGACACCGACCGCGGTGTCGAAGCCGAACGTCACGTCGGTGACCGCGATGTCGTTGTCGATCGTCTTGGGCACCCCGACGATCGGCAGACCGGCGTCCGACAGGAGCCGGGCCGCCTTCAGCGTGCCTTCGCCGCCGATCGGGATGACCGCGTCGAGGCCCAGGTCGGCGAGGTGGCCCTTGGCCCGCTCGACGCCGTCGCGCAGATGCGCGGGCTGGACACGGGAGGAGCCGAGAATCGTTCCGCCACGCGCCAGGATGCCGCCCACCGCGTCCAGGTCGAGCTTGCGGTAGTCGCATTCGAGCAGACCACGCCAGCCGTCGTGGAAGCCGATGACCTCGTCGCCGTGGTCGACGACGGCGCGGTGCACGACCGAACGGATGACGGCGTTCAGACCGGGGCAGTCGCCGCCGGAGGTGAGGACACCAATGCGCATAGCCCGGGAAACCTTTGCAACGTGGGCCGAAGTCCGGACCACGTCGTCCGGCTGGAACCCCGCCACCCTATAGGCGAGAGGGGGCGGGGCAGCACCGGGCGTCCGACTGCTGGACTCGGCCGCTCACCTGTGCGGCCGGGGCTTCAGGCGGGCTGCTGCGCCGCGTTCATGCGCTCGGCGCGCAACGCCTCGTACCAGCGGTCGTCCGTCGGCGGCAGCGCGTTCACGTCGAGGGCCAGCTTCAGGAGCAGGTCCGCGATCAGCGGGTTGCGGGCCAGGACGGGACCGTGCATGTACGTGCCGAAGACGGTGCCGTTGTACGCGCCCTCGGTGCCGTCGCCCGTGCCGTTGCCCCGGCCGAGCGTGACGCGGGCGAGCGGCCGCGCGGACGGGCCGATGTGCGTGATGCCCTGGTGGTTCTCGAAGCCGGTCAGCGGGGGCAGGCCCAGCTGCGGGTCGATGTCGCCGAGGACGTCGCCGACGCAGCGGTCGCCCTCGCCGCGGGTGGAGATCACGTCGAGCAGGCCGAGGCCCGGCTCGCGCTGGCCGAGGTCGTTGATGAACTCCTGGCCCAGGATCTGGTAGCCCGCGCACACCGAGAAGACGATCGCGCCGTTGCCCACGGCCCGCTGCAGGCCGCCGTCGCGGCGCAGCCGCTCGGCCGCCAGTCGCTGCGGGCGGTCCTCGCCGCCGCCGATCAGGTAGATGTCGCCGGAGGTGGGCACCGGCTGGTCGCTGCGTACGTCGTAACGCTCGACCTGGAGGCCGCGCTGGTGGGCGCGGCGCTCCACGACCAGGGCGTTGCCCTGGTCTCCGTACGTGCTGAGCAGGTCGGGGTAGACCCACACCAGCCGCAGGCTGTTGTCGCTCATGCTCATTCGTCCCTACGAGGGTCTAGAGGGTCCGGTGGGGTCAGTTGCCGACGCGGCGGCGCAGGTCCTGGAACGCGGTGTAGTTCGCGATCGTCTCGATGCGTCCGGGCGGCGCCAGCTGCACGGCCTCGTCGAGGGACTCGCAGACCCGGAAGTCCAGGCCGGCGACCTCGAGACGCACGGCGAGGTCCAGCTTGCGGTCGCCGAGCACGAAGATCGGGTGACCGGCAAGACGGGTGTAGTCGACGTCCCACAGCCAGGAGGTGTCGGTGCCGTCGGCGCCCCGGGCGTTCACGGAGAGCACCACCGGGGTGGGCGGCGGGTCGATCAGCGAAAACGTTTCGAGCCAGCCCGCCGGGTTCTTCGCGAGGAGCAGGCGCAGGTCACGGCCCTGGAACTGCACGACGTCATAGCGTCCGGCGACGGCCTGCACCTGGTACATGCGCTCCAGGGCGACCTGCGGCGGCACGCCGAAGACGGCGGCGACGGCGGCCGACGTGGTGGCGTTCGCCTTGTTCGCCCGGCCCGGCAGCTGCAGATGGATCGGCCAGGCGGAGCCGTGCGGGTCGAGGACGTGGTCGCCGGAGAGCACCCAGCTGGGCGCGGGGCGGCGGAAGCCGCACTCGCCGCAGAACCAGTCGTCACCGGGGCGCTGCATCACACCACCGCAGGAGGGGCACGACCAGGCGTCGTCCTTCCACTCCTGTCCCGCGGCCACCCAGACCACGTTCGGGGACGAGGACGCGGCCCAGACGACCAGCGGGTCGTCCGCGTTCGCGATCACGACGGCCTTGGAACCGGCCAGGCCCTCGCGCCAGTTCTCGGCCATCATGCGGGTCTCGGCGGCGCGGTCCAGCTGGTCGCGCGAGAGGTTGAGCAGCGCGATCGCCTTCGGTTCCACGTCGCGGGCGACACCGGCGAGATACTTCTCGTCGACCTCGATCACGCCGAACCGGGCGTCCGAGCCGCCCGCGAGGGCCGAGGTGATCCCGGCCGGCATGTTCGCGCCCAGCGCGTTCGACACCACGGGCCCGCTGGCGCGCAGCGCCTCCGCGAGCAGCCGGGTCGTGGTCGTCTTGCCGTTCGTGGCGGAGACGAGCACCACGTCCAGGTGCGTGGCGAGACGCCCGAGCAGGTCGGGGTCGAGTTTGAGTGAAACGCGGCCGCCGATCACCGATCCGCTGCCGCGGCCCGCCGCGCGCGACACCGCCGCGGCCGCCTTGCCCGCCGTCACGGCCAGCTTGGCCCGCGGCGACAGCGGGTCCGTGTTGCCTGCCATCAGTTCTGGATCCTCCTTGCTTACGGCGCCGCGTCTGCCCCCGGCAACGCGATGAACCTCAGCCTATCGAGATCCACTGTCGAGCCCGAACCGCGGCACCACCCCGACCCCGGGGTTCACCAAGGACCGTACCCTTGCGGCCATGCGACACGGCTCGATCCCGGGCGCCTCGGGGCGCGTACGACCTCTGACACTGCTCGGTGACCCCGTGCTGCACAAGCCCTGTGAGGAGGTCACCGACTTCGGCCCCGAACTGGCCCGGCTCATCGAGGACATGTACGCCACGATGTACGCCGCCCAGGGGGTGGGTCTCGCCGCCAACCAGATCGGCGTGAACCGGCGGGTCTTCGTGTACGACTGCCCGGACGACGACGATGTGCGCCATCTCGGGTACGTCGTGAACCCCCGCCTCGTGGAGGCGGACGGCATCGTCGTGCGCGGACCGGAGGGCTGTCTCTCGCTGCCGGGCCTCGAGGCGGGCACGCCGCGCTTCGACCACGCGGTGGTGGAGGGCGTCACGATGCTCGGTGAGCCGGTGCGGGTGCACGGGACCGGCTGGTTCGCGCGCTGCCTGCAGCACGAGTGCGATCACCTGGAGGGCGGCGTCTACACCGATCACGTCACGGGCTGGCGGCGGCGCAGGGTTCTGCGGGCCGCCGCCAAGGCGCCCTGGAGCAGCTGACTCCACGCGGTCGGCCGGGCCTGAGGGGTTCTCAGAAGCCGGGGCCGCCGACGCGGTCGCCCGCCGCTGCGAGCCGTCCCCACAGCAGGTCGGCCAGGCTGCTGACCAACTCCGCCCGCGGGCACGGGCGTTCGCCCAGCCACCAGTCGCCCGCCGCGTGCATCATGCCGACGATGCCGTGCCCCCACACGCGCGCGAGCTGCGCACTGCCAGGACCGAGGTCGACCCGCTCCTCGATGACCTGCGCGAGCTCCTCGCCCATGCGGCGCAGTACGGGAGCGGAGTGCAGGCCCACGTCGAAGCCCTGATCGCCGGGGGAGGCGGCGTCCGAGGGGTGCATGAGGAAGCGGTAGACCTGCGGGCGGGCCTCGATCGCCGCGAGGTAGGTGTCCAGGGTCTTCTCGACCCGCTCGCGCCGCTCGGCCGGCGCGTCCAGGGCGGCGCGCAGCGCTTCGAGGAGTGCGTCGGTGTGCCGCTTGGCGAGCGCGGCGTACAGTCCGCCCTTGTCTCCGAAGTGCCGGTACAGGATCGGCTTGGTGATGCCGGCCTCCGCGGCGATGGCGTTCATCGAGGCACCGGGGCCGTCGCGGAGCACCACCCGGTCGGCGGCCTCCAGCAACTCGCGCCGCCGGCGCTCGGCAGACCGTTGCTGATCGGTCTGCTGTGTGGTGGTCTCCATAGCGATTCTCTCCCCGCCCATGCGATTGCGTGACGCACGCGCAACGTAACACCCCGCGCGCGACGCCGATCGAACGGGCGGCCGGGAGTTGACATGAGCTACCCGCCAGTAACAGACTCCAGTTACCGCAAGTAACGCACGTCTTCACCGCAGGTCCTGGAGGGGTCATGGCCGAGTTCACCATGGAGCTCAACGACGAACAGAAGGAGGTCCGGGACTGGCTCCACGGGTTCGCCGCCGACGTGATCCGTCCCGCGGCCGCCGAGTGGGACGAGCGTGAAGAGACTCCGTGGCCCATCATCCAGGAGGCGTCGAAGCTGGGGATCTACTCCCTCGACTTCTACGCCCAGCAGTTCTTCGACCCCACGGGCCTCGGCATCGTGATGGCGACCGAGGAGATCTTCTGGGGTGACGCGGGCATCGGCCTGTCCATCATGGGCACCGGTCTGGCCGCCGTCGGCGTGCTCGCGAACGGCACCGAGGAGCAGATCGGCACCTGGATACCGCAGATGTACGGCGACGTGAACGACGTCAAGGTCGCCGCCTTCTGCTCCTCCGAGCCCGACGCCGGATCCGACGTGGCGGCGATGCGCACCCGCGCCGTCTACGACGAGGCCAAGGACGAGTGGGTCCTCAACGGCACCAAGACCTGGGCGACCAACGGCGGCATCGCCAACGTCCACGTCGTCGTCGCGGTCGTCGACCCCGAGCTCGGCTCCAAGGGGCACGCCTCCTTCATCATCCCGCCGAACACCCCCGGCCTCTCCCAGGGCCAGAAGTTCAAGAAGCACGGCATCCGTGCCTCGCACACCGCCGAGGTCGTCCTGGAGGACGTCCGCGTCCCCGGTCACTGCCTGCTGGGCGGCAAGGACAAGCTCGACGAGCGCCTCGCCCGTGCGCGGGAGCGCGCCAAGAGCGGCGGCGAGCGCGTGAAGAACGCCGCGATGGCCACCTTCGAGGCGTCCCGCCCGGCGGTCGGCGCCATGGCCGTCGGCACGGCGCGCGCCGCGTACGAAGAGGCCCTGGAGTACGCCAAGACGCGTACGCAGTTCGGTCGGCCGATCATCGACAACCAGGGCGTCGCCTTCCAGCTCGCCGACATGCGTACGCAGATCGACGCAGCCCGTCTGCTCGTCTGGCGTGCCTCGTGGATGGCGAGCACGGGCAAGAAGTTCGAGTCCGCCGAGGGCTCCATGTCGAAGCTGTACGCGAGCGAGGTCGCCAAGAAGGTCACCGCGCAGGCGGTGCAGATCCTCGGTGGCAACGGCTTCACGCGTGAGTACCCGGTGGAGCGGATGCACCGGGACGCCGCGATCTACACGATCTTCGAGGGCACGAGCGAGATCCAGCGTCTGGTGATCGCGCGCACGCTGTCGGGGATGCCGATCCGCTAGGTGTCCCGGGTGCCGCCTGCGGCACCGGAGTTTTGGCGTAGGAGATAGACAGGCAAGTTTGCAAGTTTGCCTGTCTATCTCCTACGATCGTTGCATGACCGAGAAGCCTGGCGACCCGACCCCCGAGCAGCTCGCCGCCGATCTGTCGGGCGCCGTCCGTCGGCTCGTACGGCGCTTTCGCGGTGTCTCGCCGCGGACCGGCCTCAGCCCCTCGCAGCGTTCCGTGCTCGCCCGCCTCGACGGCGAAGGTCCCGCCACCACCGCGGGCCTCGCCCGCGCGGAGCTCGTACGGCCCCAGTCGATGCGGCTGACCGTGAGCGCGCTCGAGGAGCTCGGACTCGTCGGGCGCGCACCGGACCCCGACGACGGGCGGCAGTCCGTGGTCTCCGTGACCGACGAGGGGCGTCGCACCCTCGCCGAGATGCGGGCCGCCAAGCGCGACTGGCTCGCCGCGGCGCTCGCCGACGAGCTCGACCCCGGGGAGCGCCGCCAACTGGCCGACGCCGTCGAGCTGTTGGAGCGGCTGGTGCGCAAGTGAGGGCGGTGCCTTCCGCACCGGTCCGCCCGGCAGCGGGCGAACTTCCCGCCTTCGGGGCCCGGCTCACCGCACCCCTCCTCCTCGGGTCCCTGCTCAATCCGCTCAACACCACGATGATCTCCACCGGCCTGGTGGCGATCGGACACGACTTCGGCGTCGGCGCCGCCGACACCGCCTGGCTCGTCTCCGTCCTCTACCTCGCGAGCGCCGTCGCCCAGCCCGTGCTCGGCAAACTGGCCGACATCATCGGACCGCGCAGGGTCTTCCTCGGCGGGCTCGTGGTCGTGGTCGCCTCCGGCCTCGTGGGCGCGCTCGCCCCCGGGTTCCGCTGGCTCCTCGCCTCGCGCCTCCTGCTCGGCATCGGCACGTCGGCGGCGTACCCCGCCGCGATGGCCGTCCTGCGCGACGAGTCACGCAGGCTCGGTACGCCCACGCCGCGCACCGTCCTCGGCCGCCTCTCCTTCGCCGCCCTGGGCAGCGCGGCCGTCGGACCGACACTCGGCGGGCTCCTCGTCGCGACCGCCGGCTGGCGCGGCATCTTCGCCGTCAACGTCCCCGTCGCGCTCCTCGCCCTCGGCTGCGCGCTGCGCTGGATACCCGCGGACGGGCCGCGCACCGCGCGCCGCGAGGACGGCGGTCCGAGCGCACTCGACCCGCTCGGCATACTGCTCTTCACCGGCGCGCTGACCTGCCTCTTCGTCTTCCTGCTCGACCTGGCGCACCCGCAGTGGTGGCTGCTCGCGCCCGTAGCGGTGCTCTCCACCGCCCTGACCTGGTGGCAGCTGCGTCACCCCCACCCCTTCATCGACCTGCGGATGCTGGGCACCCACCACGCGCTCGCCCGCACCTACCTGCGCCACGGGCTCAGCTATCTCGTCGTCTACTGCGTCATGTACGGCTTCACCCAGTGGCTCGAGGAGGCCCGCGGCTACTCCTCGCTGCACGCGGGACTCGTGATGCTGCCGATGTCCCTTGCCGCGCTGGCCTGTTCGCTCCTCGGCGCCCGCACGAAGGGCATCCGCGCGCCGCTCGGCGCGGCCGCCGTGCTCCTGGCCGTGGGCAGTGCGCTGCTCCTGATGACGACGGGCTCCACACCGCTCGCCGTGCTGCTCCTTGCGGGTGCCTGCTTCGGCATCCCGCAGGGGTTCATGGGCACCGGCAACCAGGCGGCCGTGCAGCAGTTCGCGCCCGCGGACGCGATCGGGGCGGCCGCCGGGCTCCAGCGCACCGCCCAGTACATCGGCGCCATCACGGCCTCCGGACTCATCGGCCTGGCCTACGGGCAGCGGGCCGACGACGCCGGACTCCACCTCATGGCCACGGTCGACGCCGTCCTGGCGCTCGCCCTGGTCGCCCTGACCCTCACCGACCGGGCCCTGCGCGCCCGCCCCTGACCGGATTCCCCCACGTGAGAAAGAGACCAGCACCATGACTGCCACCACGCTCGACCCCACCACGGCCCTCGTCCTCGTCGACCTCCAGAAGGGCATCACCGCCCTGCCCACCGCGCACCCCTCCGCGGAGATCGTCGAACGGTCGGCCCGTCTCGCCGATGCCTTCCGCGAGCACGGCCTGCCCGTGGTCCTCGTCCGGGTCACCGGCGGCGCCCCCGGGCGCACCGAAGGCCCCGCTCGCGGCGGCGATGTGCCCGCCGACTGGGCGGACCTGGTCCCCGAACTGGGCCGCCAGGACAGCGACATCGTCGTCACCAAGCAGCAGTGGGGCGCCTTCTACGGCACCGACCTCGACCTCCAGCTGCGCCGCCGGGGCGTCACCCAGGTCGTCGTCGCCGGCATCGCGACGAGCATCGGCGTCGAGTCGACGGCCCGCGCGGCACACGAGCACGGCTACCACGTCACGGTCGCCGTGGACGCGGTGACCGACATGGACGCGGCGGCGCACCGCAACAGCATCGAGAAGATCTTCCCGAGGCTCGGCGAGACGGACACGGCGGAGGCGATCGCGAAGCTGCTGCCGACCGTCGCCTAGAGCGGCTCGGGCCGCTCGGGCCGCTCGGGCCGCTCAGGGCTGGTGGACGTACGGCGTCGTCACGCTCAGCTGCGCGAAGCCCAGGCGTTCGAGGATGGGGCGGCTGTCGTCCGAGGCGTCCACCTGGAGGTAACGGCAGCCGCGCTCCACGGCGATGTGGGCGCGGTACGCGACCAGGGCACGGTAGATGCCCTTGCCCCGCCACCGGGGAGCGGTGCCGCCGCCCCACAGGCCCGCGAAGTCGGTGCCGGGGCAGAACTCCATGCGGGCCGAGCTCACCGGCTCGTCGCCCGCCATCGCGACCACCGCGACGACAGTGTCCGGGGTCTCGGTCAGCTGGGTCAGGACGCGCCGGGCGAGGCGCTCGCCGAGCCCCGCGCTGTCCTCGCCGAAGGCGATGTCGTGGGCCCGCGTCATGAGGCGGACACCCGCCGCGTCCGTGACCGGCAGCAGGCGCACCCCATCGGGCAGCTTCGGCTCCGTGGGCAGGGCGGCGGCCTCGGCGATCATCACCGCCTCCGGCGGCTCGGGGACGAAGCCGGCCGCGAGCAGCCGGTCCGCGAGGTCGGCGGGGAGGTCGTGGGAGTGCAGCTTCCACTCGAACTCGCGGTCGTGGGCCGTGAAGTAGCGGACCTGCTCGGCGATGACGGCGTCCGCCGTGGTCGCGTCGAGGTCCGCCCAGTGGACGCCGTTCCAGTCGTGCGCCGCCCCGATCTGCCGGACGACGGCTCCGTCCCGCTCGACGCGCACGCCGGGACTGTCCGCCTGAGCGCCGCGCCGGATCTGCTGGTCGTATGCCGTCAGTACGGCGTGATGGTCCATGCGGGCACTCCAGCAGCGGCGGTGGGACGCGGCAACCGAATTACCGCGGCGGTCACGCCTGCCAGTGGCAGCGGAGGGCGGCGGTGGCGAAGCCGGGCCCGAAGGCGACGACGATGCCACGGGCGCCGTCGGCGGGGGGCGCGGCGTGGGTGCGTTCGAGGATCCGCAGGACGCTGACACCGCCGAGATTTCCCTCGTCGGCGAGTGTGTCGGTCGAGTGTCGGATGTCGTGCGGGGTCAGGCTCAGGGCGGCGGCGGTGTCGGAGATGATGCGGGGGCTGCCGGGGTGGATGACGGCGAAGTCCGGTTTCTGCGGGCCGTGCCAGTCCAAGACGGCGGGCAGCACGTCGTCGGCGGCCGTGAGGGCCTTCTTCGTGGAGTCGAAGTGGAACCCGTCGGTGGCGATGCGCCCCTGATAGCGGTCGAGACTGTCCGGCAGGACGTACTCGAAGCTGTCGTCGATGGCCATCCCGGAGGCCGATGGTTCGCCGGTGACAACGGTGGCGGCTGCTGCGTCCCCGAACAGCGCCTTGTAGATCATCGATTCGATCGTGGTGTCCGCGTGGTTGTAGATCGTCGATATGACCTCGGCGGCGACCACGAGGACCTTGCTGCCGGGGCGGGCGGACACCAGGTCGGCGGCGCGGAGCAGGGCCTGGGCACCCCCGGCGCAGGCCAGGGTCGTCAGCGCGACGCGGCGCACGGTGGGGCGCAGCCCCAGGCGGGCCACCAGGTGTACGTCGAGGTTCGGCACCGCCCAGCCGGTGACATGGGCGGTGACGATCGCGTCGATGTCATCGGCTGTGAGCCCCGCGGTGTCGAGGGCCGCGTGAGCAGCGCGCTCGGCCATGTCGACGGCGTCGCGGAACGCGGTCTCGGCCCGCGCGGTGATGCCGGCTCCGCCTGAGACGGCGGGTGAGTCGACGGGACGCGTGAAATAGCGGGTGTGAACACCGCAATTGCCCACGACACGGAGGATCGCGCCGAGCCTGGGATGGTCGGGGTGGTGCACCCGTATGTCGTCCGCGATTTCAGCGGTCGTGACCTTGTGGTCGCCGAAGACGGTCCGGGGTCTTGAGACGTAGGCGGGCACGAGGAGGCTCCCACTGGCTTGTCGGATGTGGGGGGTGCCGCACAACGTACTTCACCGCGCTGAACTGGTCCCCCTCCGGAAACCGGAGTCCTGGAAACGTGTCGTTCGGTCAGCGGGCCCGCAACATGGGGGCGCGCGTGTGACTTCGCTTCTCGCCGGGGTGGAACACCATGATGATCAGCCGGGCGCCGGGCGCCGTCATGGGCTGCGCCGCGCACATCGACAGCCAGCCGGGGCCCTGTTGGGCGTGGTACAGGGGGCGCTCGTCGCCGTCCGGGTGCGAGAAGAAGTCGCCGGCTCCGTAGAGGGGAGCAGCTTCGGGGTCCGCGAGGACTTCCTTCTCTATCTGGCGCAGCACCTCGTCGTCAGGCCGTGCCGCGAGCGCGGCCCGCAGCTGCGGCAGGACCATGGGGGCCCACGCGGTGTGCCAGTCCGTCAAGGACCGGCGCCCCTCGGGGTCGAGAAGCATCCAACGCATCGTGTTGCCGGGCACGTTCCCGTTCGGGAACAGCTCGGCGAAGGGTTCGTTGTAGGCGAGCATGTCCCACGACGCGTCGGTGACGTACGCCATGTGCCGGATGCTTTCGACGGCCTCCTGCCATACCCCCGGGATCTCCTTGCCCGACGACTGGTGGAGCGGACCCGGAGGTTCCTGCAACAGCGCGAACCGACACAGCGACACCCACTCCTGCTCGTTGAGCCCGAAAAGCAGCGCGACATCCCGCAGCAACGAAGCCGGCGGATTGGGGTAACTGCCCGACTCCAGGCGGTGGTACGTGCCGATGGCGCGGTGCAGCAGTTGGTCGACCTGATGCTGGGAGAGGCCGCGGGCGCGTCGCCCCTGGCCCGTGGGGCGGCTGAAACCGTGCGATTCGGGGGCTATGAGGGCGCGTCGTTCGCGGAGCAGAGCGCGGAGCGCCGTCTTGTTCATGGTGGGTAATCCCTCTTGGTGCACGCCGAGTTGAGCATCAGCAGTCTAAATATTCTCACCAGCTTTGGTAGTAAAGATTGCCCGAAGAAAAACGATCAGTCGATGCGGCACCATGGAGGGAGCGGGACCACCGACCTGCGAGTTCCGGTGTCGGTGGGCACGCGGACACAAGTGTGGGGCACCTTGGCCGAGGAGCTTGAAATTGGCTGAAATTCCTCGGCGTCGGGTACCCCCTAGGCCCATTGGGCCGCTGCGGGAAGAGTATGGATCGGTTGTTCGTATTCCGATGTGTGTGGTCGGAAACGTCGCACTCGGGACGTACGGCGCATGACTTCCCGGACCGGTTCCTGGGTCCACTGGCTGCGGCCGGTGCCGTCACTCGCCATTACGTAGCGGCCACGGTACCGGCCGCCCGCGGTCGTCCCCGGGCGGTGCACCCGGGGCAGTCACCCGGCGGGAAGCTGTTCGTCGGCCCGGGCCAGGATCTCCGTCACCCGCAGACCGAACCGCACGTCGCAGGCGTGTGACCGGCCGGATCGTGCCGCGTCGACGAGCGCGTCGACCGCGGAGCCGAACGCGTCGAGCGCCCCGCCCCCCGTCGGCATCAGCACCGTTCCCGCCTCCCCGCGCAGTTCCACCGTCACTCCCGCGGCCTTCGGCGGCGTGGTCAGGCTCAGCGTCGCCGTGCTCGACGCCCCGCCGCTGTGCCGCAGGATCAGATGGACCAGGTCCGCCTGTCCCGCCGCAGCGGTCACGTCGGTGACATCGCCGAGCACCGGCATCAGGACGGACAGGGCGTGCGGGCCGACGTCCCACAGGCCACCCCGGCGCGCCCGCCACGGCGAGGAGAACGGGCTGGTCCCGTCCGCCGCGTAGAACGAGCCGTACCAGTCGGCACGCCCCGTGAACCAGCCTTCTGTCGCCGCCTGCTCCGTCACCCAGGCCGCCGTCGGCCCGGCGAAGCGCAGCGTGAAGAAGACGACGGACGCCACCCGGGCCGCCTCGACGGCCGCAGCGAGGTCGCGGGCCGCGGCCACCGTCGTCGCCACCGGCTTGTCCAGGAGCAGATGGCAGCCCGCCGCCGCGGCCCGGGTGGCCAGCGGTGCCTGCACGTCCGGCGGCACGGCGAACGCCACCGCGTCGCTCGCGGCGAACAGTTCGTCCACCTCCGCGTACGCCGTGGTCGCGTGCGTCGACGCCAGGGCGGCCGCCGCGTCGGGCCGCCGCCCCCACACGCCGGAGAGCTCCACGTCCGGGTGCGCGGCGAGCGCGGGAGCGTGCGTGGACGAGGCCCAGGGTCCCGTGCCGACCAGTCCAATTCGCCATCTCTTCATGGTCGGCATTATGGCTGACTCCCTACCGTCGGCTGCGGCAGCGCCCAGTGGCCGCACGGCAGTTGGCCGCTCTTCGCTCTTGTGCCCAACTCGCCGGTGGCTTGATCCCGTTTCCGAAATCGGCGGTGGTGAAAGCCAATTCACCCGCTATGGTGAATTCTCATTCACGTCGTATGCCTTCCTTCACTTCTCCGGACTTTCGTGCCCACGCTGGAGTGATCATGAAGTTCGCCCCGATATCTTCCGCAGATAGCGCAGGCATATGCAGGAGACGGCCCTGGAAGGAAGCGTCCGACGCCATGGACACCACCGACGCCACGCCCCCATCGGCATCCGGCGCGACGGCGGAGCCGGAGGCGTCCGCAACCGGGCTCGCCCGCCGCGACGCCGAGGCGACGAAGGCCGCCATCATCCGCGCCGCCCGGTACCTCCTGGCCCGGCACGCGCACGCCGACATCACGCTCAGGGCGGTGGCCGAACGCGCCGGTGTGAGCGCGCCCCTGATCCTGAAGTACTTCGGCAACAAGGACGCCCTCTTCGCCCGCATCATGTCCTTCGAGGCCGACACCGGGGCGCTGCTGGACGCACCCCTCGCCACCCTGGGCCGCCACATGGTCCACCACCTGCTCACCGGTCAGGCCCAGCACGGCGCCGACCCCATCCTGCGGATCGTCTTCGCGCCGCTCCACCGGGAGCAGGGCGACACCCTGCGCGACAACTTCCGTACGCAGGTGGTGGACCGGCTCGCCGAACGCCTCGAAGGACCGGACGCGGGCGTACGCGCCGAGCTGGCGGTGGGCACGCTGCTCGGCCTCGGCGTGATGTACGGAATAGCCCGCGGGTCACACGTCCGCGGCACACCCGTCGTCGAGATCACCGAGCGGTACGCACCCACCGTGCAGGCTTTCCTCACGCCCCCGAGGGGCATCCGCTGAACCCCGCCGACCTCTGCACCCCGCCGACTTCCGAAACGGAGAGCACGCATGAACGACGCGAGTGAACGCCCCGCCCTGGCGAGCGAGCTGGGCATGGAGCCGCACCCGGAAGGCGGCTGGTTCGTCGAGACCTGGGCGTCGGACCACTCCTTCACGCCCGCCGGCTACCCCGGCGCCCGTACGGCGGCCACCGCCATCTACTTCCTGCTCTGCCCGGGAGAGGAGTCGCGCTGGCATGTGGTGCGCTCGGACGAGATCTGGCTGTGGCACCGCGGCGGTCCCCTCGACCTGCGCCTGGGAGGTGACGGCGCGCTCCCGAAGGAGGGTGCGGCGCCCATGCGCCTCGGCCCGGGCGTCGAGCGCGGCCAGCGCCCGCAGATCCTGGTGCCCGGCGGCGTGTGGCAGGCGGCGCGCCCCGCTGGTGACGAACCGGTCCTGGTGAGCTGCGTCGTCGCGCCCGGCTTCGACTACGCGGACTTCCGGCTCGCGGACTGACGGGGTGTCGCGGTCGTGGGCGCGTCCTGCGACGTGCACACCACGGATTGCGCGGAGCTCTTCCCGCGGTGCACGACGCCGACCGCCGCGAGTCCGACCGCGAGGCCCAACGCCGTCTGCACGCCGAAGTGTTCGCCGAACATCAAGGCTCCCCACACGGCCGTGACCGGCGCCATCAGGAACATGAGCGTGTTGACCTGGGTGACGCCGGAGCGCCGCAGGATCAGCCAGTAGAGCCCGTACCCGCCGAAGGTGGAGAGCGTCACCAGCCAGCTGATCGCCACCCAGAACGACGCCTCCGCCGGCGGTGTCGCGGCGCCCGCACCCACGGCCAGCGCCGTGAAGATGACGGCGCTGGTCGTGCAGTGGACCGTCATCGAGACCACCGGGGAGACCGGGCGGGGGGAGCGGCGGTCCAGGAAGGTCGCAGCGACGAGCGAGAACATCCCGAGGAACGGCACCGCATAGGCCCACCAGGGAGCGTCGGTGCCGCCCGTGGCGTCCGCCGCGGTCACGATGACGACCCCGGTCACGCCGAGAGCGAGGCCCACCCACTGGGTGCGCGAGACGTACTGGCCGAGCAGCGGTCCGGCCAGGGCGCCCGCCACCAGTGGCTGGGTGCCGTCGATCAGGGCGGTGGTGCCGCTGGAGACGCCGAGCTGGATCGCGTAGTACACGGTGAGCAGATAGCCGCTCTGTGACAGCGCGCCGACCGCGGCCTGCCGTATCGCGTCACGTGCCGTGAAGCCGCGCCAGGACGCCCGCGCCACGGTGAGGGCGACGACCGCGAGCACGAGGGCCAGCGGCAGGAACCGCCACATCAGGACCGTCACGGCTGACGCGCTCCCGGCGCCCATCTTGGCCCCGATGAAGCCCGAGCTCCAGGTCAGTACGAATGCGATCGAGAGCAGGACGTTCATGTCGTTCCTCCCAACGAGGTATACCGATCTGTCTACTCCAGTCCGAGTATACAGATGGGTTTACTATGGAGGTATGAACGAGCTGCTGAGTGAGATCGTGAAGGACGCGGGCGGGGTCGAAAGCGCACCGCGCAGGATCGTCATGACGCCGGCAGCGCGGCGCGCTCTGGACGCCGCGAGCACGCTGTTCTACGACCGCGGGATCCACGCCGTCGGGGTGGACCTCATCGCCGCCGAGGCCGGGGTCACCAAGAAGACGCTCTACGACCGCTTCGGCTCCAAGGAGCAGATCGTCGTCGAGTATCTGGCGGCCCGTGACGAGCGCTGGCAGGCCTTTCTCGCGCCGTACGTCGAGGCCGCGACCACCTCGCGGGCCAGGATCCTGGCCGTCTTCGACGCCTCACGCGACTGGGCCGGCACGTTCAGCGTCAAGGGCTGCAGCATGGTCAACGCGCACGCCGAGATCAGCGATCCCGCGCACCCCGCCTACCGGGTCATCGCCGGGCAGAAGGCGTGGATGCTCGCGCTGTTCACCGGTCTCGCCCGCGACATCGCGCCCCGGAGAGCGGCGGAACTGGGCCGGACACTGATGCTGCTGCACGAGGGCGCCCTGGTCGCGCACGGCCTGCGCATCTTCCCGGACCCGATCGATCACGCCCGCGGTGAGGCGGCGGCGCTGCTCGCCGACGCCGCCCGTGACGCATCGACCGCGGAATGAAGGCGCGGGCCCTGCCCCCTGCTCACTGCCCCGAGCAGTTGCGGACCGCGGGCTGCGGAGGGACCCGGCCCTCGGCGTCGGGTTCCACCGTGGTCGCGAGGGTGTCGAGGAAGCGCCGGAGAGCGGGTGCGCCGTCCGGGCCCAGGCTGCGGCGGATGGGCGGCACGGTGGCGGGAGCGTCGGAGCCGCGCCGGGTTCCTGCGGTGGGGCAGGGCGGTTCCGTGGCGTCGACGATCACGGCCCGGCGTATGAACTCATCGACCGGGAGCCCGAGCTGGTCCGCGTTCCGCAGGACCGTCTCGTACTCGTCGGGTGTGAACAAGACCTGCACAGGCTTGGCACCGTCCATGAACGCATGATGCCGCCCGGGGGGTGCGCCGCGCGGTGCGGTTGGCATATTCGCCCTCGAAGGCGTGAAACGGCCCCGAGTGGACATGAACGGTCGGAAATAGAGGTAGGCCCCGACCGGACGGGGGAATCGCGATCGGGACCTACGCACTGTTCAACGGTGAACCAATCGTCGGTGTTCCCAGGTGGGGAGCCCTGTCGCTGTGAGCTGCGTTACGTGCCGACCGGTGCCGACCGGTGCCGACCGGTGCCGAGGGGCACCCGGGGCGCCCGGGCGTCAGCGCGGAAAGGAGCGAGCGACGCGGAAACCGACGTCGTCGATACGGAACGTCGGGTGGCTGCGGCGCCGCACCGAGGCCCGGCAGCTCCAGTGCTCGTCGAACCACCCACCGCCACGCAGCACCCGATAGGCGCCGTACACCTCGGGGTCGTAGAGGTCCCAGCACCACTCCCACACGTTGCCGAGCATGTCGTGCAGGCCCCACGCGTTGGGCTGCTTGCCGCCCACGTCGTGGATGCGCCCCGAGCCGTTGCCGCCGTGCCAGGCGATCTCGTCGAGCGGCCCGTACCGCGCACCGGACGTACCCGCCCGGCACGCGTGTTCCCACTCGGCCTCGGTCGGCAGCCGGTAACCGTCGGTGGTTCGGTCCCACTGGGCACCTTCGCCGTCGGCGCCGAGCCGATAGGCGGGCGCCAGGCCCTCCCGCAGGGACAGCGCGTTGCAGAACCGGACCGCGTCCAGCCAGGAGACGCCCTCCACGGGCAGCCGGTCGCCGCGTGCGGTGCTCGGCCGCTCGCCGGTGACGTCCGCGTACTGCTCCTGGGTGACGGGGAACGGCGCGAGCTCGTGGGCCGCGACCTCGACCGCCCAGCTGCGTTGCGTCCGCCGGTCCGACAGCGTCACCTGCCCCGCCCGGACGCTGATCATCTCGTGCTCCGTACTCATGTCGACAGCAGGCGGGCCGCACGCATCTGCAGGTAGCGCGTCTCGGGGATGCTCAGCGTACGCTTGGCCGCCAACTGGTAGGCGGCGCGGGCCGCTTCCGTCTCGCCCGCCCGCTCCAGGAGATGGGCGCGCACGGCGTCGAGCCGGTGATGCCCCGCCAACCGGCCCTCAAGGGCCGCCACTTCGGCGAGCCCGGCGCGCGGCCCGTGCACCATGGCGAAGGCCACGGCCCGGCTGAGTTCGGCCATGGGCTCGGGGGCGCGGCGTACGAGCAGGTCGTAGAGAGCGAGGATCTGCGGCCAGTCCGTCTCGTCGGCGCTCGCGGCCTCGTCGTGCAACGCGGCGATCGCCGCCTGCAACTGGTAGGCCCCCGCGGGACCTTGGGAGAGGGCCTGCTCGACCAGGCCGGAGCCCTCCTCGATCGCGCGCCGGTCCCAGCGGGTGCGGTCCTGCTCGTCGAGCGGGACGAGTTCCCCGTGCGGGCCGGTACGGGCCGCGCTGCGGGCCTCGGTGAGCAGCATCAGTGCGAGCAGCCCGGTCACCGCGCCCTCGTCGGGCAGCAGCGTGCGCACGGACCGCGTGAGCCGGATCGCCTCCCGCGCCAGGTCCGAGCGGTGCAGGGCGCTGCCGGAGGTCGCCGTGTACCCCTCGTTGAAGATCAGGTAGAGCACCTGGAGCACCACCGCGAGCCGCTGGTCACGGTCCTTCGGGCCGGGCTGCCGGAACGGCACGCCCTTGACCTTCGCCTTCGCCCTGCTGATGCGCTGCGCCATCGTCGCCTCGGGCACGAGATGCGCGCGGGCGATCTCGGCCGTGGTCAGCCCGCCGACCGCGCGCAGCGTGAGGGCGACCTGCGCGGCAGGGTTCAGCCCCGGCTGGCAGCACAGGAAGAGCAGGGTCAGGGTGTCGTCGTCGGACGGCGCGCGGCTCTCGCCCGGCGGGGGCGCCGTGAAGGCGTCCCGGGGCGACAGCTGGGCGGCCTCCTCCTCGCGCCTGCGCCGGGCCTCGTCACTGCGCAGCTGATCCATGAGCCGCCGCGACGCGACCCTGATCAGCCAGCCGCGGGGGTTCTCGGGAACGCCCTGCTCGGGCCACTGCCGCGCCGCGGCGAGCAGCGCCTCCTGCACGGCGTCCTCGGCCTCGCCGAAGTGACCGTACCGGCGCACGAGCGCGCCGAGGACCTGCGGCGCGTGCAGGCGCAGCAGGTCCTCGACCACAACGGTGCTGTTCAGGACGCGAGGTCCGGGCCGCCCATGATGGGGCGGATCACCACGGGGTAGTTCGGCGCTCCTTCGGGGATGGGGCACTGCTGGATGCGGTTGGCGATCTCCGTGACGCGGTCCAGGCTCGCGCAGTCGAGGACCCAGTACCCGGCGAGGACTTCCTTCGTCTCGCCGTAGGGACCGTCCGTGATGACCGGGCGGCCTTCCTTGTCCACGTCGACCAGACGGGTCTGCGCGGGCTCGGCGAGGCCCTGTCCGTCGACGATCTCGCCGGACTCGGCCAGATCGTCGTTGAGCGCTCCCATGAAGGCGAACATCGCCTGCAGGTCCTTCTCGCTCCACGCCGGGCTTGTCGCGTTGCCCTTGCCGCTCTGCGCCTCGTAGTCCGCCTGCGTGCCCTGCACCATCACCAGGTACTTCATGACGTCTCTCCTCGACTGTGCGGTGGCCACCCCTTGTGGGCAACTCTCACAGGGGACGTCGGGGCCGACCACTCGTTCTCGACATTACGCCGGAAGAAATTTCGTGACGTGTCGAGAAAGCCCGCCCGTCCTCTGTCCACCAGCACGTTTCGGTGGTCGCCGAACCGACGCGCGGCTACGGTCCGGGCATGACATACGCACAGCGAGCCGAGCAGTTCCGCGCCCTGCACCGCACCGGCGAGCCCCTGCTGCTGCCCAACGCCTGGGACCACGCCTCCGCGGCGGCGCTCGCCCACGGCGGCTTCCCGGCGATCGGCACCACGAGCCTGGGTGTGGCGGCCGCCGTCGGCAAGGCGGACGCCACCGGCGGGACACGGGAGGAGACCCTGATGCTCGCGCGCGGCCTGGCAAGGCTGCCGGCTCTGGTCACCGTGGACATCGAGGGCGGCTTCAGCGACCGGCCGGGGGAGGTCGCGGCGCTCGCGGCGGAACTCGCGGCGGCGGGTGTCGTGGGCGTGAACATCGAGGACGGCCGCCCGGACGGGACGCTGACCGACACGGTGCTGCAGTGCGAGCTGATCCGCGCGGTCAAGGAGGCGGCCCCCGACCTGTTCGTCAACGCGCGCACGGACACGTACTGGCTGCGGGCCGGGGGAGCGGGCGAGACCGAGCGCCGGGCCGCCGACTACCAACTGGCGGGGGCCGACGGCCTGTTCGTTCCCGGTCTGCAGGACGAGAAGGTCATCACGGGACTGGTCGAAGGGGCGGCCGGCATGCCGCTGAACATCCTCTTCGCGCCCGGCCCCTTGACCTACGCGCGTCTCGCGGAACTCGGCGTGCGCCGGGTGAGCAGTGGCTCGCTGCTCTTCCGCGCCGCGCTGCACGGAGCCGTCGAGGCCGCGCACTCGATCGCCCGGGGCGGCGCCGTGCCACAGGATCTGCCCTCGTACGCGGACGCCCAGGCGCTCGCGGCTGCTTACGGCGAGGAGGTGTAGGGCGGCCCATCGGTGTCCGGCCCATCGACGTGCGACCCGTCGGGGCTGCCCGTCCTCGCGTCTGCGCCGTCCCGGGGGCCGCCTCCGTCGCGCTTCTCGTCCCCGTGGCCCGGCCACCACGCCTTGTGCCCGATCAGCGCCGTCAGCGCGGGCGTGAAGATCATCGCCATGACGAAGGCGGCGATGAGGATGCCGAAGGACAGGGAGAAGCCCATCTGGGAGAGCGTCGAGTTGCCCGCGAGCATCAGCGTCGCGAACGTGCCCGCCAGGATCACGCCCGCCGAGCCGATCGTCGGGCCCGAGTGGCGCACCGCCGTGCCCGCCGCGTCGTGCGGGGTGCGGCCCTCGCGGGCCTCCTCGCGCAGCCGCGACACCATGAGGATGTTGTAGTCCGTGCCGAGGGCGACCACGAACAAGTACATGATCACGGGCAGCATGAACATCAACCCGGGCTGGCTGCCGATCTGTTGGAAGAGCAGCGAGGTCGCACCCAGGGTCGCGCCGAAGCCGAGCGCGACCGACAGCATCAGGTACCAGGGCGCCACCAGGCTCCGCAGGAGCAGGCCGAGGATGACCATGATGGCGAGGGCGGCCACCGGGAAGACCACCGAGTAATCGCGGTCCACGGCCTTGTTGATGTCGACGTACACCGCGGTCGTGCCGCCGACGAGTGCTTCGGTGCCGGCCGGGGCGTCCTCGTGGGCGACCGGGCGCAGGCGGTCCTTGACGGTCTCCAGTGCCTTGTCGGAGGCGGGCGGATCAGAGAGCACCACGGAGAACGACGCCGTGCCGCCGTCCTTGCTGAGCCGGGGCGGGGAAACCTCCCCCACGCCGTCGACCTTGTCCAGCTGCCCTCGGAAGGCGGCCGTCCGCGCTGCGGGGAGTGAACCGTCGTCCGTCGAGGTGAGGTAGACGAAGGTGGGGTCGGTGGTGCCCGCGGGGAAGCCCTTCTGGAGGTTCTTCAGGGCGAGCATCGACTCCTTGTCCTTGGGCAGCGAGGAGCCCGCGAGGTCGAAGTTGGCCCGGTAGCCGAGGGCGCCGAGCGTGAGCGCGCCCATGAACAGCGCCGACACCAGCGCCCAGATCGCGGGCTTACGGGCGATGGAGGCGCCGAGCCGTGCGAACCCGGTGCCCTGCGGCTCCCGCTGCCACGACTTCGAGGGCCAGAACACCTTCGTGCCGAGCAGCGAGACGACGGCGGGGACCAGGGTCAGCCCGGCGAGCAGCGTCACGAAGACCGCGATGGCCAGGGCGGGGCCCATCGACTGCAGCATGCCGAGCGAGGAGAGCGTCAGGGCGGCGAACGCGACGATGACGGCGCCCGCCGCCGAGGTGATCGCCTCGCCGACCCGCTCGACGGCGTGCACCATGGCGCCCTTGGGATCCTCGCCCGCCCGCAGAGCCTCGCGGTAGCGGAAGAGCAGGAACAGGATGTAGTCCGTGCCGACGCCGAACAGGACGACGGTGAGCAGTTCCTGGATGGAGGAGTCGGCCTTCATGTCGAAGGCCTTGTTCGCGGAGGCGATGAGGCCGGTCGCCATCGGTGAGATGAGGCCGATCAGGACGACGGGGAGCAGCGCGATGATCGGGCTCCGGAAGATCACCAGAAGCAGCACGATGATGATCACGATCGTGCCCACGCCGACCAGCAGACCGGCCCGCTCCGACGCGTCGCTCTCGTCGAGGGCCTGCGCGGCGGAGCCCGTGATCCCGGCCGAGAGGTCCGTGCCCTTCAGCTCGGGCACGAGATCGGAGCGCAGTTTCTCGACGGCGTCCTGCTGCGCGGTGTCCTCGGGATCGGTGAGCTTCGGCATCGCGACGACCGACGTCTGCACCAGTTTGTTGGGCGAGACCGCACCGGGCACCACCGCCTGCACCTCGGGGATCTTCTTGGCCTGCAGATCCCTGGAGACGCGGGTGATGTCCGCGGAGTCGGCCGCCGTCAGCTTCTCGCCGTCGGAGCGCTGGAAGACGATGATCGCGCCGACGTTCTGCTGCTTGGGGAACTCCGCTTCCTGCACGTCCGCCGCGCGGATGGACTCGTAATGGTCCGGGAGGAAGCTCGCCTCGTCGCTGCTGGAGGTGAGTTTGGGCGCCAGGGAGATCACGGCGCCGGCCGCCACGACCCACGCCAGGATGATCCACCACGGGCGACGGACCACGAATCGGCCCAGGCCAGAGAACATCGGCTGCTGCCTCTCCCTCACCCCCGAGGCGAAACGGCGCGTTCTGACCAAGGATCTTCCGGACCGGGCGGCCCCGCCACTTGAGCCGTACGGCGAAAGGGCGGGGCGCTCCCCGGGGTCCGTGCGGGCTCAGAAGTTGATCATGTGCCCGGCCAGGCCGTGCACCGCTTCCTTGACCGCCTCGCCGAGCGTCGGGTGCGCGTGCACGTTGCGGGCGACCTCGTGCACGGTCAGGTCCCACTGCTGGGCCAGGGTCAGCTCGGGAAGGAGCTCGGTGACGTCCGGGCCGATCAGGTGGGCGCCGATGATCTCGCCGTACCGCGCATCGCTGATGATCTTCACGAAGCCGGTGGTGTCGCCCAGGCCGTGCGCCTTGCCGTTCGCCATGAACGGGAACTTGGCGACCTTGACGTCGAAGCCCTTCTCCTTGGCCTGCGCCTCGGTCCAGCCGAAGCTGGCGATCTGCGGCTGGGAGTAGGTGGCGCGCGGGATCATCGGGTAGTCGAGCTCCATCGTCTCGGCGCCCGCGAGGGTCTCGGCGGCCACGACACCCATGGACTCGGCGGTGTGCGCGAGCATCAGCTTCGCGGTGACGTCACCGATGGCGTAGATGTGCGGCACGTTCGTCCGCCCGCGCCCGTCGATGTCGATGGCGCCGCGCTCGGTCAGCGCCACGCCCGTGGCCTCCAGGCCGAAGCCCTGGACGTTCGGCGCGAAGCCGATGGCCTGCAGGACCTTGTCCGCCTCCAGGACTTCCTGCTTGCCGTCCTTGCCCGTCACGGTGACCTTGACCTTGGCGCCGGACTCGTCGATCGACTCGACGCGGGTCGAGGTCTTCACGTCGATGCCGAGCTTGCGGTACTGCTTGGCCAGCTCCGTGGAGACGTCCGCGTCCTCCAGGGGTGCGATGCGGTCGAGGAACTCGACGATCGTGACCTTCACGCCGTAGTTGTGCAGGACGTACGCGAACTCGATGCCGATGGCGCCCGCGCCCGCGATCACGATCGACTCCGGCACGGAGTCGGCGAGGATCTGCTCCTCGTACGTCACGACCCGCTCGGAGCGCCGCGTGCCAGGCAGCAGCTTCGGGGTGGCGCCCGTGGCGATGATGCAGTTCTCGAACGTGATCGTGTCCGTGGAGCCGTCCGACTTGGCGACCTGCAGGGTGTTCGCATCGAGGAACGTTCCCCGGCCGTCGAACTCCGTGATCTTGTTCTTCTTCATCAGGAAGTGGACGCCCTTGACGCGGCCGTCCGCGACCGTGCGGCTGCGGTTGAACGCCTCGCCGTAGTCGAAGGACACGTTCCCGTCGACCTTGATGCCGTACGTCTTCTGCTCGTGCGTGAACAGATGGGCCAGCTCGGCGTTGCGCAGCAGCGCCTTGGTCGGGATGCAGCCGACGTTCAGGCAGACACCTCCCCAGTACTTCTCCTCGACGACCGCTACCCGCTTGCCCAGCTGGGCGGCGCGGATGGCGGCCACATAGCCGCCGGGTCCTGCTCCGAGCACGACGACGTCGAAGCGGTCTTCCATGGGGAGGTCCTCTCTGGTGGTACGTATCGAGTGGTACGTATCGGGTGGTACGTGACTCCGCACGTCCGATCATGCGCCATCCGGTCGCCCCGCGGGCGGTCGGGTGTCCGATGTCATGTGGCCCGGCCTGCCCCGTCTTCTCGACGGCTCCTCAACGGCCTCTGCAGGCAAGCCCGTTGGAGATGCGTGGCAGGTTCACCCGCTCGTGAGTCACGGGATAGTGTCGCCGTGACGAAACAGAGCAACAGGTCCCTCCGGGAGAGGTGGAGAACGCGCTGTGGCGGCAGACGACCAGCCCGAGTTGATGTCCATTCCCTTCGACGTGCCGACATCGGCGCGCGCCTACGGCTGGATGCTCGGCGGCAAGGACAACTACGCGGTCGACCGCGAATTCCTGCTGCGGACGCTGCCCGACTTCCCCGAGTGCGTCGACATCGCCCGCCAGAACCGCGAGTTCCTGTTCCGTGTCGTGCGCCACCTCACCGTGGCGGGCATCCGCCAGTTCATCGACATGGGCTGCGGTCTGCCGACCGACGAGAACGTCCACCAGGTCGCCCGGCGCTTCGCACCCGACACCCGCGTCGTGTACGTGGACGTCGACCCGATCGTCCTCGCGCACGGCAGGGCGCTGCTCGCCGACGACTCCACCACCGCCGTCGTCCACGGCGACATGCGCGACCAGGACGCGATCCTCGGTCACCCCGACGTCGTCCGGCTCATCGACTTCGACGAGCCGGTCGCGGTGCTCTTCCTCTCGGTGGTGCACCACCTCACCGACGCCGACGACCCCCGCCACGTGTTGCGCACGATCATCGACAAGGCGGCGCCCGGCAGTTACCTCGGCCTCTCGCAGGTCGTCGCCGACGATCCGGCCCGCGGCGCCGCGATGAGCGCGCACATCTCCGGCGGCGGCGTCCCCTGGCAGACCCGCACCCCGGCCGAGGTCGACACCCTCCTGGACGGCCTCGATCCGGTCGAGCCCGGCCTGGTGAACCTGGTCGACTGGCGCCCCGACGCCGACCAGCCCCCGCTGGCACCGGTCCACGAGGACCTGGCCCCCTATCTGGGCGCCACCGAGCAGAGCAAGGGGATCTACGAGTACGGGGGTTTGCTCCGCAAGGCATAGCCATACACAATGGTGTGCATGATCCAGCACCTGACCGCCGCCGTGAGGACCTTCCAGGTTCCGTGGCGCTGTGGGTGCGAGCGATCGGGTCGCTAGCTGCCCGGGGATTCGTCTCCAGCCGTCCGAGGTTTCGGCCCGTGACGCCACCCGTTCACTCACCACTGAAGGATCACATCACCATGGCCGTGGTTTCCCCTGCCGTCTCTCCCGCCTCTCCTGCCTCCACCGGCTCTCCCGCGCTCCGTGACGCCCGCGTACCCGCCGACGGCATGTACGAGGGCCGTCGCACCCTGCGCCGCGTCCCCGAGGGCTGGGAAGAGCGCCCGTACGAACTGATCGACGTGGTCCCCCAGGGGCGTCTCATCGGCGCAGAGATCCGCGGCGTCGATCTCGCCGAGCCGCTCACGCCCGCGCTGCGTGAGGAGCTCAACCGCGCCCTCCTGGAGTGGAAGGTGCTCTTCTTCCGCGGCGCCGGGATCACCTCCGAGCAGCAGCGCGCGTTCGCCCTGAACTGGGGCGAGTTGGAGACCAACCCGCTGCTCGCACGCGGCTCGGCCGATGACGTCGTGCGGTTCGACAAGGGCGGCAGCGCGACGCCCACGTACGAGAACGTCTGGCACGCCGACGTCACCTTCCGCGAACGCCCCGCGCTCGGCGCCGTCCTGCAACTGCGCGAGGTGCCGCCGGTGGGCGGCGACACGATGTGGGCGGACATGGCCGCCGCGTACGACAACCTGCCCGACGAGGTGAAGGCCCGCGTCGAGGACGCCCACGCGGTGCACGACTTCATCCCCGGCTTCGTCCGCTTCTACGGCCCCGAGAAGCTGATCCCCCTCCAGGAGCAGTTCCCGCCGGTCACCCACCCCGTGGTGCGCAGGCACCCGGAGACCGGCCGGAAGATGCTCTTCGTGAACACCTCCTTCACCACGCACATCGTGGGCATGGAGCGGGCCGAGAGCGACCGGCTGCTGAGCTACCTCGTGCGGCAGGCGCAGGTTCCGGAGTACCAGGTGCGGTTCCACTGGCAGGCGGGTGACGTGGCCTTCTGGGACAACCGCTCCACCCAGCACTACGCCGTCGACGACTACGCCCCGCACCGTCGCGTGGCCGAACGCGTCGCGATCGCGGGCGACCGCCCGTACTGAGTCTCTTCTACGAGGCGCGGGCGCCGGCCTCGCTCAACGCGCGAGCGTGCGCAGCCACTTCACCTCGCCGTCCTGCCACTCGTCCGTGGGGGCGAGGCCCGCGGCGGCGGCGACGGCGGCCGATGCCCGGTGGTCCGGGTGGACGTGGGCGATGACGCCGCGCACGGCCGGGTCACCCGCCAGCCGGTCTACGAGGGCGCGGGCCGCTTCCACGGCGATGCCCCGCCCCTGCCAGGGAGTTCCCACCACCCAGGCGATCTCCGCGACAAGGCCGCCGTCGGTGTCGGCGGGCACCACCGTCGCCTGCACGGTCCCGACGAGGCAGTCCTCGTCGCGCAGGCGCAGCACCCAGTTGCACCAGGAGACCGCGGGGTCGGGGGACCCGGCGGTCATCCGCCGGTAGCGGGCACGCAGGGCCTGCGGATCGTCGGGGGAGCCGCCGATGAAGGTGTGCAGGGCCGGATCGGAGAGCGCCACGGCCATCTCGTCGGCGTGCTCGATCCGGAGAGGTACGAGGACGAGGCGGGCGGTGCTGATCTCCTGGGCGTGGACCGTGGTCATGCGTCACCCTAACCGGGGGGCCGGACCCTCCTGCCGGCGGCCGAGCAGGAACGCACGCTCGGCCGCGTTCTCGGTGCGGGTGAGGGCGGCGTCGTACGCGGCGTTGGCCTCGTCGGTGCGGCCCAGGCGCCGGAGCAGGTCGGCGCGGACGGCGTGAAAGACGTGGTACCCGTCGAGGCCCAGGTCGTCGACGAGGGACAACGCCTCGGCGGGGCCCTTGACTTCGGCGACCGCCACCGCGCGGTTGAGGGCCGCGACCGGGCTCGGCGCGACGGCCAGGAGCTGGTCGTACAGCTGCAGGATCTGGCCCCAGTCCGTGGCGGCCGCGGTCGTCGCGTCGCTGTGCACGGCGTTGATCGCGGCCTGGATCTGGTACGGCCCCGGCCGGCCGCGGCGCAGGCAGCGGCGGACGAGTTCCTGGCCCTCGGCGATCAGGGCGCGGTCCCATCGGCCGCGGTCCTGGTCGGCGAGGAGCACGAGCCGGCCGTCGGCGGTGGTCCTGGCCGCCCGCCGCGACTCGGAGAGCAACATCAGCGCGAGCAGCCCCAGGGCCTCCGGTTCGTCGGGCATCAGCTCGGTCAGGAGCCGTCCGAGGCGGACGGCCTCCGCGCAGAGGTCGTCGCGGACGAGCTCCTCTCCCGCGCTGGCCGTGTGCCCCTCGTTGAACACCAGATAGACGACGGCCAGGACCGCGCGGAGCCGCTCCGGCAGGTCCGCGTCGCTGGGGATCCGGTACGGGATGTGCGCGTCGCGGATCTTGCCCTTCGCCCGCACGATCCGCTGGGCCATCGTCGGCTCCGGCACCAGGAAGGCGCGGGCGATCTCCGTGGTGGTGAGGCCGCCCAGCAGACGCAGCGTGAGGGCCACCCGTGCCGCGGGGGCGAGCGCCGGGTGGCAGCAGGTGAAGATCAGACGCAGTCGGTCGTCGCGCACGGGTCCCTCCCAGGCCGGTGCCTCGTGGGCGTGCAGCAGGGCGGCCTGCGCGTGCCGGTCCTCGCGGGACGCCTCCTTGCGGAGACGGTCGATCGCGCGGTTGCGGGCGGTGGTGATGATCCAGCCTGCCGGGCTCGGCGGCAGGCCGCTGGAAGGCCACCGCTGCGCCGCCGTGGTGAACGCCTCCTGGACCGCCTCCTCGGCGATGTCGATGTCGCCGAAGACGCGGACCAGGACGGCCACGGCGCGCCCGTACTCCGCGCGGAAGACCTGCTCGATCACCCCCGAAGTGACTTCCGGGTGGACCGGCCGCGGGAGATCCGACCCCGCGGAGTCCGACCCCGCGGAGTCCGGCTCCGGGGAGCCCGGAGTCACTAGCAGGTCCCGTGCTGCAGCGGCCTGACCTCGACGGGCAGGGTGATGGCGCGGGCCACCTTGGCGCCCCAGGCGAGAGCCTCGTCCAGATCGGCCGCCCGGATGACGGTGAAGCCGCCCAGATGCTCCTTGCCCTCGACGTACGGGCCGTCGGTCGTGAGCACCTCGCTGTCCTTGAGGCGCAGCACGGTCGCCGTGCTCGGCGGGAAGAGGCCCCCGGCGAACACCCAGGCGCCCGCCTCCCTGAGCTCGGCGTTCACCGCTTCGACGTCCCGCATGATCGGTTCGAGGATCTCCGGCTCCGGCACGCCGCCGTCGGGCTGGTAGACGCTGATCAAGTACTGGTTCATGGCTGTCTCTCCCTCGCGGACCGGCGGATCACCTCTGACCGGCCTCGGCCGGCCTCTCACTGTCCATACGAACGCCGATCGCTCGGATCGACATGCCGAGGGAAAAAGTTTCCGGCGACATGTCACCGGTGGATTCTCAGCGATCGGTGACGCCCGCGTCGAGGTGCCGCATGCCCGCGTCGAGGTGCCGCAGCGCCGAAAGCGCCTTGGACGGCGCTGGGGCGTCGTCCAAGGCGCGGTCGTGGGGGCAGGCTCAGAACGAGAAGGCCGCGCCTTCCGCCAGGCCCGCCCGCATCTCGCAGCTGTTGCCGAAGGTCTGGCTCCACGCGACGCGCCGGCCCTGCCACACACCGTCGACGGTGACGACGACGGGCTGCCACTCCTTCGTACAGAACGCGGCAGGTGACGTGCTGACCAGCTGGGCGAACTCACCGTTCACGGCGCGCAGTTCGGCGCAGGCGGCGGACGCCGAGGGGTGGGTCCCCGAGGCCTTGGGCGCGCAGTTCAGCGTCACGGCGCGTTGCATGGTCGCGGTGTCCGCCTCCTCGCCCTGGCCGACGGCGAGGACCAGTGACGAGGGCGCGTGGAGGCCGGCGTCGGCCGCCTTGGGCTGCGCCTGTGCCGTGCCAGAGGTTCCGGACATCACGCAGGCGGCCACGACAGCGGTGGCGCCCACCGTCTTGAGGAAGAAACGCACGTCAACTCTCCTTTGATGCGGGTGTGGTCCTGGTTGCTGACGGGAGTCTTGCCGGTGCGGAGAGTGAGCACCAAATGCATGGTCGATTTCCGGATGCATGTGTCCGCTGAGCGGTCGCCGGACGACTGTTCGGGCAGCTCAGGGCGGGCGCCAAGGGGGTACGAAGAGGCCTCGCGCATGTCCACCATATGGACCGGAAGCGATGGTGCAAGCGAGAACAACTGCCTGACCTGCGAAGACAGTTGTTTTGATTTTCTACCGGAATCGAGGGTCGACCGGAAAGCATCGGTGCTAAGGACACGGGGCGCGGTTCGGGTGGCCGCGCCCCCGACCGGACCTCAGCCAAGCCTGACCGTGATCCGCTGGGTGGCACCCTTCGTGCCGCTGAGGTCCCCGAAGGTCAGCTTCAGGGCCGCCCCGGTCACCGCCGAGGTGACCGTGGCGGGCTTGGCCGTCACCGCGGCCACGGCGCGACTCCAGGTCAGGGTCAGGGCGGCCTGTGCGCGCATCGGGTCGCTGACGCAGATGACCGCGGTGCCGTCGCTCTTCTCGCTGATCTGCACGGAGCAGGGCGCGCTCGCGGTGAGCTTGCCGACCGTGCCGCCGAACCAGAAGTTGACCCCGGTGAAGCCGAGCGAGGGTACGGAAACGCCCTGCTGCTGGTCGGAGTTGGCAAGGATCTGGAGCCATCCGGTGGCCGCCGACAAGGCCGCCGTCTGCGTCGCGCTCGCACCCGGCATCAGGACGTAGGCGTACGTGCCGTTCGTCGGGGCCGAGCCGTGGTCGACGTACATCGTGAGGTACTTGCGTGCGATCGCGGTCGTCGCGCCGCCCTTGTTGATGTCGCTCCACTGGCCGGTGCGCTCCTCGCGCAGCGCCTTGACGGTCGCGCCACCGGGGAAGACATAGCCGCCGTGGCCCCCGATGTGCGCCCACCTGGCGCCGGTGAGCGTCGCCGACCAGGGGGACGCGGTCGGCTTGGCGGCACCGTCCACCTGGAAGGAGGTGGTGCCCGTCGGGCCGAGGTTGCGGTTCTCGACGGTCGTCTCGACCGCCGTGCCGTCCGTACAGGCGATGCCGGCGCCCAGGCAGACGATCGCGTCGTCCAGGCAGAACCACGACTTCTTCGCACGCAGGGTGCTCTGCAGGCCCTTCACGTACTGCCCGATGGCGGCGCGCTGCCCGTCACTCGCCCCGCCCACCCACTTGACGTCCGGCAGGGACGCGCCCCAGTCGCCGCCCGCCGCATCCGCGAGCGGCTTGCGGGAGGCCGTGATGCCGGGCAGGCGGTACGGGTCGACGGTGGGCCAGAAGGTGTCGCTGTACTGCCCGTTGGCGTAACTGTCGCCCCACCAATAGAGCATGCCGGAGCCGGTGTGCCAGCCGCGCAGGTTCTCGCCGTTGCCCGTCTCGTAGTACGTGATGCGGGGATCGGCCATGCTGATCGACGCGGCCCAGCCGGGGCGCCGGTGTGTGGCGCGGGCCATGTTGGGGAAGAGGCGGTGGCCGACTGGCTCGGCGATGGGGGTCACCGACGCATCGTTCTCAACGCCGTGCAGGCGGGCCAGACTTGTCAGACCGAGTGAGGCGTCGCTCAACGGCGGGCTGTAGTAGTCGCGCCGCATCCAGCCCTTGACCAGGCCGCGCCAGCGCGCGTTCTCGGCGGCGCTCGCGCCCTGGCCGAGGAGCACCACGGCCGCCATGATGGGGTGGCCGCGCCGGTGGTCGTCCGCCTGGATCCTCTTGGCGTCCGAAGCGGAGAGGCCGCGGCTGATGGCGCGGCCCGCCACCCCGTCCATGACGAGGCCGTTGTAGATGAAGGGCGCCCACGCCTTCTCCACGGCGTCGAAGACGATCTGCTTCTTGGCGTCCGTGACCTCCCAACTGGAGCCCCGCAGCAGCGAGAAGAGCATGCCGAGGCCGCCCAGCATCACCGATCCGTACGAGCCCGTGTAGGGCACGGTGGTGTGCTGGATGAACGAGCCGTCGGTGTAGAGGCCGTCGCCGGTCGTCACGTACGGGAAGACGGGGGAGAGCGCGTCCCTGGCCAGCGCGATCTTCGCGGCACTGGCGCCGACGACCCCGCGCAGCGCGAGCACACGGCACAGGTCGACTCGATTGGCCCCGGTGCTCGTCCCGGTGTAACTGCCCACCGCGGAGTCGGGCACGAAGTGGTCCACGGCCCTGCAGCAGTCGGCCACCTGGGTCGCGGACAACTGGTCGTACATCAGCACGCAGACGTCGAGGAGGGCCTGCGGGGCACCTATCTGCCAGCTGTACCAGTTGCCGAAGCGGGCCTGGTTCTCGTTGTAGACCTCGGCGTAGAGATGATCGAGACCCTGGAGGATGCCGGCCCGGAGGCTCGCGTCGCCGGTCAGGCCCGTGCCCTCCTGCCGGTAGGCCTGGGCCATGGTGCTGAGCCTGCTGTAACCGGTTACCACGTTGGCGGAGTATCCGTACGACTCCTGGTCGGTGTCCGGATCGGGGTCGGCGTACGAGGCGTCCGGCCACAGGGAGCCGGTGGCGGGTGCCATGGTGTCGCGCAGTTCCCGTGCGGAGGCGCCCAGTTCGGCCAGGCGACTCTTGAAGGGTTCGGCCGTAGGGGAGAAGCCCTCACCAAGGAGAAGGCCGCGCCACCTGGTGCGCAGCGCCTCGTAGGCGTCCGCTTGCTCCGCCGCCGACACCTTGTCGGCGGGCAGCCCCGAGGCCGTCAGGGCGAGCGCGGAGCCACCGGTGGTGAGCAGGAAGGCGCGGCGGGACCAAGGAGAGTGCATGGGGTCTCCGATGGTGAAGGGGGGAGTGCGACGGAAGAGGCGCGAGGGCTGCGCGAAGAGCAAGCGCTTTCTAGCATGGGTCCGGGCCACTGCTCAATGGGTCGCGCAACGCGCTGTAGCGTCAGGGGCATGAGCGATCACGCAGTGGTGGATGTGGGCGACGTACGCCTGGCCTATCGGACCTGGGGCGACTCGTACGGAGCGCCCGTCGTGCTGCTGCACGGGCTCGGCGGTTCCTCGGCGAGCTGGGAGGAGGTCGGGCAGGCGCTCGGCCAGGAGTGGCGGGTGTACGCGCTCGATCTGCGCGGGCACGGGGAGAGCGACTGGCCGGACGAGTACACGGTCGAGTTGATGCGGGACGACGTGCTCGGTTTCCTCGACGAGCTCGGCCTCGACCGGGTGGGCGTCGTGGGGCACTCCATGGGCGGCGTCGTGGCCTATCTGCTCGCCCAGGAGCACCCGGACCGCGTCGAGCGCCTCGTCCTGGAGGAGACGCCGCCGCCCTACCCGCGCGACTGGGTCGAGACCCCGCGCCCCGACGAAGCCATCGACTTCGACTGGCCCGTGTCTCCCGCGGTCCGCGCCCAGATCTTCGACCCCGACCCGGAGTGGGCCGAGCGCCTCGGCGAGATCGTCGCGCCGACGCTGATCATCGCGGGCGGTCCGGACAGCAGCATGCCGCAGGAGCGCATCCCCGACATGGGCGCGGCGATCCCCGACTCCCGGGTGATCTCGATCCCGGTCGGTCACCGGGTGCACGAGCAGAGCCCGCAGCAGTTCGCGGAGCAGGTCAGCGAGTTCTTCACCAGCTGAACGGGCGGGGCGGCTCGGGCGGTGCCGCAGCGGTGCGGGGCGTGGTGAGACCATGCCCCGCAGCGCCGCTGTCGAGGGCTATGCCGGGCGGGGCCGTGACTGGTGCAGGCGGGCGTAGTAGCGGCCCTGCGCCTCCAGGCCCGTGGGATCGTCGCCGGCCCTGAGCACCTGGTCCACCGCGCTGCTCTGCTCGGCGATATCGGTGAACATCCGCTGCGGGTAAGTCCGTTCGGGATCGGTGTCGGTGGCCAGGCCGTGCGCGTCCAGGGTCGCGAGGATCTCCCGGAAAGGCACCGTACGCAGGACGAACGCGCTCACCCACACCGGGATGCGGGCCGCGTCGAGGAGCGCGCCGAAGGTGCGGTGGGTGATGTAGCCGATGCCTCCGGTGACCGTGATCAGGCCGACGCGCCCCATGGCGTCACGCAGCCCCTCGCTGGGCGGGTGGCGCTCCAGGTTCTCGGCATGCGCCTCGTCGAGCAGCCCCACCTCCAGGGCGTAGCGCGTGGCGTTGGCGGCGGTGTCGAGACCGATGACCGGGACCGCGCCGGGGCGCCGCCGCGAGGCGTAGAACTCCCGGTCGGCCTCGACGAGCTCGCGCCGCGTGAGGGCCGCGGTCTCGGCGCTGATGTAGTGCGCGTACAGGTCGCCGAGCGTGAGGTCGTGGTTGAGCAGCGCCGCGTTGATCCCGTAGGAGCAGCAGAGGTCGAGGACCGTGACGGGGAGACGGGTGCCGCGCACCGCCGACCGCTCGGCGAGCGTGCGCCGGAAGACGCCCTGAGCCTGCTGCGGTATCTCGTACCGCAAAGGGGCCAGCGTGCGGAAGTACGCGCGGGGGTCGGTCTCGTCGTAGATGTCGTCGAACCGGGTCTTGCCCGCCGCGGTGGTGGTCCGGGCACCGGTCATGAGACATGCCTCCTCGTGCTCAGGCGGCGGGGTCTACCGGCCGCGGCCCGTTTGCTTGGCCCTTTGCTCCTCGCGGTGGGGCTCACGATTTGCTCCTTGCGGTGGACCTCTCCGCTTGCTCCTCGCGGTGGACCTCCCGGTTTGCTCCTCGCGGTACACCTCCCGGCGCCGGCCGGCCGCTCCCGGCGCCGGTGATCCCGTAGAGCACTTCGGCTCGTCCCTGTGGCTACGCCGCCTCCGGTCGTCCCGGTTCCGGGGTCACCGCTGGGGCCGGTGGTGCGATTGGCGGCGCCTGCGCCTGCTGGGCTTTCTCAAGGAAGCGCAGGAGTTCCACGGGGAAGGGCAGTACGAGGGTCGAGTTCTTCTCGGCGGCGACGGCCACCACGGTTTGAAGCAGCCGCAGTTGCAGCGCGGCCGGTTCCTCGGACATCTGGTGTGCGGCCTCGGCCAGCTTCTTGGATGCCTGCAGCTCGGCGTCCGCGTTGATCACGCGGGCCCGCCGCTCGCGGTCGGCCTCGGCCTGCCGGGCCATCGAGCGCTTCATGGTCTCCGGGAGCGACACGTCCTTGATCTCGACCCGGTCGATCTGGACACCCCAGCCCATGGCGGGAGAGTCGATCATCAACTCCAGTCCCTGGTTGAGTTTCTCGCGGTTGGAGAGCAGGTCGTCCAGGTCGCTCTTGCCGATGATCGAACGCAGCGACGTCTGCGCCATCTGCGAGACCGCGAAGCGGTAGTCCTCGACCTTGACCACCGCGTCCGCCGCGTCGATCACCTTGAAGTAGATGACCGCGTCCACGCGCACGGTCACGTTGTCCCGCGTGATGCCGTCCTGCGCCGGCACCGGCATCGTCACGATCTGCAAGTTCACCTTGCTCAGGCGGTCCACACCGGGAACGATCATGGTGAACCCCGGCTGGCGGATCTCCTCCCGCAACCGGCCGAGGCGGAACACGACGCCCCGCTCGTACTGCTTGACCACGCGGGCAGCCGACGCCACGTACACGAGCCCGGCAGCCGCGACCGCGGCCCCTGCCGTGAGCAGCTCTTCGACCATGACGACCCCCTTCTTCCGAGTCGCCCGTCCCACTACCAAGATATGCCCCGGTTTGTCCGAGGTCGAGCCCCGGCCGCTCGTCTCTGACTAGGGTGGGTACGGTGTTCACCTCCCAGGGACCCACACTCCGCGAACTGGCCGTGCAGGCTCTCTCCTCCATCGAGGACGGCTATGACCTGCTCGCCCCGAAGTTCGACCACACCCCTTTCCGCACGCCCGACCGGATGCTGCACGCCGTCGCGGGCACCCTGGGGCGCCTCGGGCCGTTCGACGCGGGGCTCGATGTCTGCTGCGGCACCGGCGCGGGCGTCGAGACGCTGCTGCCGCTGTGCCGGGAGCGGGTCACCGGGGTCGACTTCAGTTCGGGGATGCTGACCGAGGCGCACGCGGCCGTGGCCCCGCGCCAGGGCGGGCCCACCGTGGAGTGGGTGCGGGCCGACGCCCGCGCCCTGCCCTTCGCCGACGAATTCGACCTGGCGGTCAGCTTCGGGGCGTTCGGGCACTTTCTGCCCGCCGAGCGGCCGAGGCTGTTCGCTGAGGTCTGCGGAGCGCTGCGGCCCGGCGGGGTCTTCGCCTTCCCGATCGGCGCGCCGCCGCCCCTGACCTCGCCGCTGTACTGGGCGCTGCTCGGCTTCGACGGGGTGATGCGGGTGCGGAACCTGCTGTGGCGTCCGCCGTTCGTCATGTACTACAGGACCTTCCCCCTGCGGGGTGTGCTCGAGGACCTGCTCCGGACGGGCTTCACGATGCGGTTGCACCCGCTGGAGGAGTTCGGGCGCCGCGCCGACGGCAGCCCCCGCTGGTGTCTCGTCGAGGCGCGCAAGGTCTGAGCGTCGCCGGGCGGCCGAAGGCCGGCGCCCGGCGTCACTGGAACGCCCTGCGATACGCCTGCGGGCTGACTCCGGCGACGCGCTTGAAGCGGTCGCGGAACGCGGTCGGTGAGCCGAAGCCGACCTGGACGGCGATGCGCTCGACGGAGTGCCCCGTCGATTCGAGCAGGTGCTGGGCCTGCCGGATGCGTGCGCGGTGCAGCCACTGCAGCGGTGTACTGCCCGTCTGGTCCCGGAAGCGGCGCAGCAGGGTACGGGTGCTCATGCCCGCCCGGCCCGCGATGTCCTCCAGGGTGAGTTCACGGCCGGCGTTCTCCTCCAGCCAGCGCAGGAGCGGCTCCAGTTCGGAGCCCTGCGGTGTGGGCGGAGCCTCCGGGACGATGAACTGGGCCTGGCCGCCCTCGCGTTCCAGGGGCATCACCGAGAGCCGGGCGGCGTCCGCCGCGACGGCCGAGCCGTAGTCCCTGCGGATCAGGTGCAGACACAGGTCGAGCCCGGCGGCTGCGCCGGCGGAGGTCAGGATCTGCCCGTTGTCGACGTAGAGCACGTCCGGGTCGACGTCGATGTCGGGATGGCGTTCTGCGAGCGCGGCGGCCGCCGCCCAGTGCGTGGTGGCGCGCAGCCCGGAGAGCAGACCGGCCGCGGCGAGGGTGAAGGTGCCCGCGCAGATCGAGGCGATCCGCGTTCCGTCGGCGGCCGCGTCCCGCAGCGCGTCGAGCGCCGCGCCGGGGACGGGCCGGGAGAGGTCGGCACTGCCGGGCACGATGATCGTGTCCGCGTCCGCGAGCCCCTCAAGGCCCCAGGGCGCCCGGAGGGTGAACAGGCCGGCGTCGGTCTCGGGCGCGGCGGCGCAGACGCGCACGCGGTAGCCGGGCCTTCCGCCGGGCAGCCGGGTGCGGCCGAAGACCTCGATGGGGGTGGACAGGTCGAACGGGATGACGGTGTCCAGCGCCAGGACGGCCACGGTGTGCATGGCGGAAACGTACGTCAGAGACACGATCCCGCCAAGCCGGTGCGCAGGCGTCGATACCTCTTCCCCGCTCATGACCTGGCCTGGCATTCGATGGCGTTATCTCTGCGAAGCCTGTCACTAAAGCCACTGTTCGGTGGACGGGGCGCTGACTAATGTCGGCCACCGGGTCCCGATCGGGGCCGTGTGACCTCCGCCGTTCTTCGAATCCCGAGGGCCCGTCGTGACCAAGTTCTTCCTGACGCTGCATGTGCTGGCCGCGATCCTCGCGGTCGGCCCGGTCACCGTCGCCGCCAGCATGTTCCCCGCGGCCCTGCGGCGCGCCCAGGCCGACCCGCGGGACGTGGCGGCCCTCGCCTCGCTGCGGCTGCTGCAGCGCATCTGCTCGGTGTACGCGTTCGTCGGCGTCGCCGTCCCCATCACCGGTTTTGTGACCGCGCAGAGTCTCGGCGTGCTCGGCAGCGCCTGGCTGATCGTCTCCATCATCCTGACGACGGCGGCCGCTGTGGTGCTCATCGTCCTCGTCCTGCCGCGCCAGGAGGCGGCGCTCGACGCGGTGGCCGGAGCAGGGCAAGGCGGCGGCGAGGGGGCGGGCGGTCAGCTCGGTCAACTCGCCGAGGGGGCAGGCGCGGTGGCCGTGGGGGAGCGCACGAGCTCGCAACTCGCCATGTACACCGGCGTGTTCAACCTCCTCTGGGCCACCGTCACCATCCTCATGATCGTCAGGCCGGGTTCCACGACCGGCGCCTGATCCCGCGCGACCCCGTACGGAGGACGGCGGTCAGAGGAAGTGGAAGCCCGGCCTCGGGTGCATCAGGAAATCGTGATGCGAGATGTTCCACGCGTACGCGCCCGCCATCGCGAACACCACCCGGTCCCCGGCCCGCAGCCCCGGCACCGGAACCTGCCGGGACAGGACGTCCTTGGGGGTGCACAGCTGACCCGCGAACGTCACCCGGTCCTGCCGGGCCTCGGACCGCGGCCAGGGATGGGGCCACGGCCCGGCCGCCGGGAGCACCGTGCACGGCTGGTCGTGCCCCTTGGCCGCCGGAGTGCGCAGATGGTGGGTGCCGCCGCGCACCACCGCGAACTCCTCGCCGTGGCTCTGCTTCACGTCGAGGACCTCGGTGGCGTACCAGCCGCAGTACGCGGTCAGTGACCGCCCCGGCTCGATGCGCAGCGTCAGTCCGGGGTGCGCCGCGCAGAGCCGGGTGAGGCCCTCGCCGTACGCGGCCCAGTCGAAGCGCGCGCCGGGCTCGGCGTAGTCGACGCTCATCCCGCCGCCGACGTTCACCTCCGCGAGGTGGATGCCGTGACGGACGGCAAGTGCCTGCGACCACGTCACGATGGCCTCGGCGACGGTGAGCTGCCGCGGTGCGTCGAGCCCGCTGGCCAAATGGGCGTGCACACCGAGCAGTTGGAGCTGGGGGAGGTCGCCGCCGGTGAACAGGGAGACCACGGAGTCCGCCTCGGCCGGGTCGAGACCGAAGGGAGTGGGGCGTCCGCCCATCGCGAGGGAACTGCCCGCAAGAGACGCGGCGTCGAGGCCGAGATTGAACCGGAGCAGGACGCCCACGCGGGTGTGCGGCGCCACGCGGGCGGCGATCGAGGCCAGCATCCGCAGCTCGTAGGCGCTCTCCACATGGAAGCGTTCCACGCCGAGTTCCAGGGCGGCGGTGATCTCGTCCGGTGTCTTGCCGGGACCGCCGAAGGCCAGCGGGCGCCCGGCCACCGCCTTGGCCACATGGGCGAGTTCGCCGCCCGACGACACCTCGTAACCATCGACGTGCGGGCCGAGCGCGGTCAGGATCTCCGGCTCGGGATTGGCCTTGGCGGCGTAGTAGAGCTCGACCTGCCGGGGGAGCGCGGCGCGCACCGCCGCTGCATGGGTGTCGAGCGCGGACAAGTCGTAGATATACGCCGGGAGTTCCTCGGCGGCCAGGCCGAGGGCGCGCTCACGTACGGGGGCGGTGGGGGTGGCGGGGGCGGTCATCCGGCGGTGCTCCAAGGTGCGTCGGTACGGGCACCCAGGTCCCGTACGTGCTCGGCGAGCGGAAAGGGCGAGGTGAGTCGGACATAGCCCGCGTCCCGGTCGGCCTTGCGCTCCCAGCGGGTGAGCAGATTGGCCTTGGCGGGCAGCGGCACCCCGGCGAGCAGGGCGCTGAGCCGTGGCGGGCAGCCGTGCGTGTCCGCGAACTCCTGCAGGGTGGCGCGGACGTGCGACCAGAGCGCGGGCTCCGTCTGCGGATGAAGGTCGGCGAGGGCGGCGAGCAGCTCGGCGACGTGGTTCACCAGAAGGCAGTACACGACGCGGTCCCAGCCGCGCTGCGCGTCGTACGTCATCGGCCCCGCGACCTCCGGCGGGAGCGCGGCCAGGGTGCGTGCGTGGCGCTCGGGGATCAGCTTGGTGCCCTCCAGGTCGCGGAAGAGCACCTGCGCGGGCATGCCGTCGCCGTCGACGCAGACGAGGACGTTCTGCAGATGCGGTTCGAGCACCAGGCCGTGATCGAAGTACGCGGCGAGCACCGGAGGCAGCAGAAGCCTCAGATACGTCCGCCACCAGTCGAGCGCCCGCTGCGGGCCCGCGCCCCGCAGGAGGCGGGAGATGTGGCCGGGCCCTGTCGGGTACTCGTCCGCGACGGCCGCGGCGAGCAGCGGCGTCGTACCGGGAAGGAGCCGACCGGCCAGACCTTCGCGGACGATGACGCCGAAGCCCTCCAGAAGGGCGAGGTCGGGACGTCCGCCGGGTCCGTCGAGCGCCAGGCCGCGGTAGGCGGGCTCACGCAGCACCGCGCTGCCCGGGAAGCGGACGGCCAGGTCGTCCAGGGCGCCTTCGAGTACGCGGGTGAGCGCGACGGCTCCCGAAAGCTCGTAACTGGCGTTCTTGCGCACGCAGTTGGTGATGCGGACGTTCAGGCTGAACTTCAGGAAGGTGTCGCCGTCGAACAGTGTGCGCACGGATGCGGTGGCCGCGAAGGCGGAGCCGGTGGGGCCCAGGTCGATGATGTCCTCGCGGGCAAGGGCGGCCCGCAGCCCTGGGTGCTCCCGCAGCAGGTCGTACTGCCAGGGGTGCACCGGCAGCAGCCGGTAGCCCTCGGGCGCCGGGCCGAGGCGGTCGAGCGGTGCCGTGGCGCCCGGCCACGCCGACTCCTCGGCGATCAGATGGTCCCGTACGGCGAGGTGGCGCAAGGGGAAGGAGGCCGCGGTCTCGGGGGCGTACGCGGACCAGTCGGCGAGGTTGCCGCCGCGCGCCTTGGGGGTGGGGTGGAAGCGGTGGCCGAACAGCAGGGACTGCTCGGAGGCGAGGTAGTCCGCGAGCCACTTCGGTTCCGTCCTCGTCGACTCGGGGGCCGGATCCGTTGCGGCCGCCGTTGCCGTGCCGGGCGCCTGGCGGGCGGCGATCGCGGCGCTGACCCCCGCATGGCTGGAGGCGATCTGCTCCAGGAACTCCTCGTTGCTCGCACCGGTACGCAGCGAGAGCTCGGCATGTGTGTACTCGGCGAGGCGAGGCCAGTCCACCGCCACCCAGGTGCCGTCCCGCTGCTCGGTCACCGGGCCGGTGAAACGGTGGGCGCCGAGAAGGGACGTGCGGCGCAGCGCGACGCGCAGGAGGACCCCACGGCGCGGCAGCCGGAGCAGGAGATCGCCGTCGACGACGGCGGTCTGGTGCTCGGGACCGGAGACCTCGCGCAGCAGACAGTTGAGGAGGGTGTGCGTCACCGCTTGGTCGGCGCCGGGCAGCCGGGTGGGCGCGGCACCGGCGACGGCGACGGGGGAACCGGCGACGAAGGCGGCGGGCTGGGCGGCTGTCATGGGCAGCACGGGTGTTGCGGGCAGGGCAGGTGTTGCGGACGGTGCGGCGAACGTGCCGGTCGGCAAGGACATCAACGGCTCCAGCGGATGCGGGGCGAGCGGCGGAACAGGGCGGGAAGAGTGGCGGCGGCCCAGGCCCACAAGGGTGCGGCGAGCGCGCCGAGGACCGTCGGGACGACGTACGGAAGCCCTGCCCAGCGGGCGTGCGCGTCGCCCGGTTCCGGGAGGATCTCGGTGAGATACGGCGGCAGCCCGAGGGCGGCGAAGGACGCGACGAAGCAGCAGGCGGCGAGGGCGTGCACCTGACGACGGCCGAATCCCGCGCCCCCGTTCGGGCCCTCCGTGAGCGTGTGCGCGGATGACGCGGAGGCCCTCATGAAAGCACCGTGCTACGCAGGTAGTTGGGGCCCGTCGTGTAGTGCTTGTTGATGTCGGCGGCTCCGGAGCGTTCCTTGGAGAGCAGGGTGCCCGCGGTGACCATCGCCTTGACGGGCAGCTCCGCCGCGTCCAGGACGTGGGTCCGCAGGAGGGCGCCCGGTTCGCCGGGCCCGAGCCTTTCGACGGCCTCGGCGAGCCGCTCGCGCACGAGGCCGAGCAACCGCCGCAGCGGGGCGTGGCCTTGCCGGGCGAGACCGAAGGCGTAGGAGCCGGCGCAGAGGTGGAGGGTGATGGTGGTGAACACGTCGAGCACGGGCAGATCACCGGAGACGAAAATACGCACGTCATCGAACTCGTCCGGCTCCGGGGCCTGTTGCCCCATGACGTCACGCAGCCGGACGAGGTTGATGCGCGGCCCGTCGTCGTCCTTGAGGAGCAGCCGCAGCCGGGTGCAGCGGGTGGCACTGGCATCCGCGGGGTGGTGGTCCAGGACCAGCGAGATGTTCTGCTGATGCGACTCCAGGGCGATCCCGTAGGCGAACAGGGTGGTCTGCCAGTCGAAGAGGAGGGCGAGCGTGGCGTCCAGGAGGGCGAGGGGATCACCGCCGTAGAAGCGGTCGGCGAGGTGGTCGACGAGCAGGCGGTCGCCGCCGGGTGCCGGGCACAGGAGTGCGGCCATCGGCATGACGACGGCGTCGTCGAGACCGGCGGGGTAGCGGCGCAGCAGCACGGCGAGGAGTTCGTGGCCCGCGTGGGCGAAGCGGGTCTCGTCCGCGTGCAGGACGACGCCCTTGAACCGGGGTTCGCGGTCGACGACGGCCTCGATCAGCCGCTGGCCCGCCGCGCCGTCGGTGAGGGTGCCCGGCTTGATGGTGCGCCGATTGCGCAGGCCCAGCGTGGCGGTGGCGAGCGGCAGCTTGAGGTGCAGGGTGGGGTCGCGGGTGAGGGCGGCGGTACGCATGGACAGCGTGGGTACGACGTCGGGCCCGGGCACGCCGACGAACCGGGCCTGCCCGTCGAGCCCCGCTGCCCGCAGCGCGTCCCGCAGGGTGTCCTCCGTGGTCAGGGGGTGCACGGGCAGCACGAAGTGATGTGCTTCGAGTTCGGGCACGCCCGCCGCGCGGGGAGAGAGCCAGGCGTTGCCGGCGCCGCCCACGGTGACGGCCTCGCGGGGCAGGGCGAGCTGGCGCAGCGCGAAGGTGGGATGGAACTCTGGTGCGTATGCGCGCAGTTGGGCATCGGTGAGCCCGGAGCGGCCGCGTGACGTCGGGTACACGGGATGATCCGCGCGCGCGGCGAGGGTGTCGTATCCGAGGCCGCCCGCGAGCCCGGTCCAGGCGGCGGGATCCGGGCCGTACCGCCCGGCGAGCAGGGCGTCCACTTCACCTCTGGACCCGGCGTGCAGGCGCATCGCGGCGAGCGCCTGCTCACACTCCACGGCGAACGCGTCGAACCCGCCACGGTCGACGGGGTCGGCGAGATCACGCAGCGCGGCCAGAATGCTGTCCGCGTCGGCGAGTTCGCCCCCATCGGACTCCCGGCGGAGCAGGGGAAGGCGGGCGGCGTAGGTGGCTTGATACCCGTCGGCGCGGACAGGCATGAGCAGGGCATCGCCGTCGATGCCCCTCTGGTCGGGCACCGGCAGCCTCAGCCACCTGCCGTCCGCGCGGCGCACCCCCTCGCTTCGGGTGCGCCACCCCACCACGTCCTCGCGCAGCAGCGCGCTCAGTACGCGTAAGAGGAGTTCGGCCTCGGCCCCGGCTGCGGGGGTCCCGCCAGGCGGTCGGGTCACGGGGTGATCTCCCAGTGGTGCGTGGCGAGGAAGTCGGCCACGGCTCGGTCGACCGCTGCCTGGTCGGTGCCGGTGGCGCGTACCACGCCGAGGAAGTCACGGTTCGTGCCGTGGAGTTCGTGACGTTCGCCGATCTCCCGCAGGGGGCGGTACGTGAGGTGCACCCCGTCCGCCGTCCTCTCGGTCGCGCGCGGCGCTGCCGTCAGCGTCCCCGCACGCTGCGCGCACGGGTAGTCGAGCCGTGCCCGGCCGTCCGTTCGCGCACCCAGGTCGGACGGCAGCGGCGCACCCACGTGCGTACGGAGGATGTGCTCGAAGAGCGGTAGGTCCAGGAGCTGCGCGAGAAGCAGATCGCACTGGTCGCCGATGGCGCGGTAGTTGACCTCGATGAGTCGCGCGCGCCCTTCCGACACCACGAATTCCGTGTGGCAGGCCCCGAATCCCACGCCCAGTACGTCCAGTTGGCGCAGGACCTGAGCCACCACCGGCGCCGGATGCGCGGGGACGAACGTCATCCGTTCCTCTATGAAGTACGGCGGCGGCGACACCTCCGTGCGGAAACCGCCCAGGACGTGCCGGAGCCGGCCGTCGCCCAGCGTCTCCAGGGTGCACAGCTCACCTGCGAGATACTCCTCGACGACCAGCGCGGCTCCCGGACGCCGCTCCTGTATCTCCGCGCACCGCCGTACCAACTGCTCCGGACCCTCGACCAGCACCACATCCTCACTCGCCACGCCTTCCCGCGGCTTGACCACGCAGGGGAACGGCACGTCGAGAGCCGCGAGTTCGGCGGGGTCCTGGCCCGCGTCCAGCTCCGCGGACCAGACCGCGTCGGCCCCCTCCGCCGCGAGGTGGCGTCGCATGTGCGCCTTGTCCTTGGTGCGCAGCGCCACCCGCCAGTCCTTGCCGGGCAGCCCGAAGTACTCGGCGGCCAGGGCTGCTTGGGTCTGCAGATGGTCGCTGTTGGTGAAGATCGCGCCGGGGGAGTGGTGGGTGGAGATCCGGCTGATGACGGCGCGGAAGTCTCGTACGTCGCACTCCAGGATCTCCGGGGACGCCTTCCCCTCTCGGAGACGGTGGGCGTCCGGCTGATCGGTGAGGAGGGTGACGTCGAGGCCGAGCCCGCGCGCGGCGGGCAGGAAGCCTTCGGTGACCGAGTCGGTGGGATTGCGGGCAAGGACGTACAGCCGCATGTGCGAGTCCACTTCCGGGTGCGAGCGGAGGTGCTGGTGTGACGGGGAGAGAGGCGGAGGCGGAAGCGTCGAACGGTCCGCCGCCCGCCCTACGCGCGCGCCTGTTCGGCCGTCGATGCGACACCCGTCGCCTTGGCCATGCTCGGCCCGCGAGTCCGATGAGGGCGACGGGCCCGGCGACCGCCACCGCCGGGCCCGCCGGCATTACGGCCGCGATGCCCCCGGTCACGCGCGTCCCGGCCTCCCTCGGGCCCGGCGCCCGCCCCGCGTGGTCGCCCGGAGTCGGGGCGTCTACCGCGGTCGGGGTCGCGAGGGCGGAAGGCAGACGGACGGTGAAAGAGGGGAGGGGCGGCCAGAGCACATCGAGCGTGCGCCCGGACGGTGAACCGGCCGACCGGAAGCCGGCCTCGTCCAGCGTACGTTCGCCGGTGAGCATCACGGCACGGGTCCAGGAAAGCAACACCATGGCCGATCCGCCGTGTGAAGAGGCTGTCCGGCGGGACGGCCCGAGCGATCTTGGACACGGGGTGAGAGTTTAGGTTAGGTATGCCTAACGATGTCAACTCGCGGTGAGGGGCAGGTCACTCGCGACATCGAGGTCCGCGGCGCGCCGTTCCCGATGCGGCAAGCTGAAGAGAAATAAGGTAAGCCTTACCTAGTTCACGGTGGCGGGACCGCCGTCGGACGACCGATGGACCTGCCTTCCAAGGAGTACGAGTGCCGCTCACCGTGGCCCCGGACCTGGCGCACGACGCCACCGCCCTGAGCCCCGCCGCCCTGCTCGCCGCGACCTATCGGCGACTCACCGCGCACTGCGAGACCCTCGCCGTCGCGGTGGCGCAACCTGACTCGTCCACGAGTCAAGGATGGGTGTCCGGCGCCGAACTGACGTCGCATCAAGACGCCCTGGAAGCCTTCGTCGCGTCGGAGGCCGAACGCATCCGCACCGGCCACGGCCACACCCCGCGCCCGGACGTCGCCGCGTCCCGCGCCCTGCACGGCTACCTCTGGTCGGTGTCCCTGCTGATGAGCGGTGCCTGGTACCTGGAGCGACGCGTGCCGCGCATCCGCCCGCAGGACGTACGCGTCCACCTGGAGACCGGCGCCTTCGAGATCGTCCCCGGCTCCTTCGCCTGCTTCCCGGACGATCCGGCGGCCGGGCTCCCCGGGACGCGGGTGCTCGCCGACGAAGAGTCGCTCCGCGTCGAACTGCGCGCCGCCGTCGTCGCCCACATGCAACCGCTGCTCTCCGCCATCGGGCCCCGACTGCGGCGTGGGCAGCGGGCGTTGTGGGGCATGGCGGGGGACGATCTCATCTCCGGGATCTGGTACCTGGGGCGCATGCTCGGTCAGGAGGACGAGGCGCTGCGGGCGGTCGACGCACTGCTCCCCGGTCCGGTCGAGCCCTTCCCCGGCGGAGCCGCCTTCCGTCATCTGACGACCGGTGACGGCGGACGGCACCCGACCCGTACGCGGCTCGGCTGCTGCCTCTACTACACGCTCCGCGCCGCCGAGGCGTGCGGCACCTGCCCGCGCGTCTGCGACGCGGAACGCCTGCGGAGGCTGGAGGCGGAATCCGGTGGGTGAAACCGTGATAGGGAAGCGGGCGTAGCCCCTCGCCCGTGCCAGGAGACGACCATGCCCTTCCAGGTTCCCGTCATCGACATCACGCCGTACGTGGAAGACGGCCCAGCATCCGAACGCGCGAGGGTGGCACGGGAGTTGGACGACGCCTGCACCCGCGTCGGCTTCATCCAGATCCTCGGGCACGGCATCCCCGGCGAGACGGTGGACGGCCTGACCGCCGCCCTCGACGGCTTCTTCGGTCTGCCCCTGGAGGTGCGGAAGAGCTACCGGGTCACCGGAGCGAACCGCGGCTACAGCCCGCCCAAGAGTGAATCCCTCAGCTTGAGCCTGGGTGTGGAGTCGGCAGGGCGCATGAACGACTTCTTCGAGGCGTTCAACATCGGCACCGAAGCCCGCTCGTTCCCCGGCCTCGACCTGTCCGAGGACGACTACGGACTCAACGTATGGCCCACACAGGTCGACGGCTTCGAACCGGCCGTGCTGCGCTACTTCGCCGAGGCCGGCCGGGTCGCCCGCACGCTGACCCGCGTCTTCGCGGACGCCCTCGGGGAGCGGGCCGACTTCTTCGAGTCGCTGACCGACCACTCCATCGACGTACTGCGCATGAACAACTACGCCCTTCCCGAAGGCGCCGTCACCCTCGACGGCGAACTGACGGGCATGGGTGAGCACACCGACTTCGGGCTGGTCACCGTGCTGTGGGCGGACCAGGTCGCCGGGCTGCAGGTGCTCGGCACCGACGAGGCCTGGCACGACGTGTCCCCCGTCGACGGCGCGCTCCTGGTCAACCTCGGTGATCTCACCGCCCGGCTCACCAACGACCGATGGATGTCCACCCTGCACCGGGTCAAGCCGCCGATCGTGGACGGCGGCATCGTCCGGCGCAGGTCGGCCGCCTACTTCCATGACGGCAACGTCGACGCGGTCATCTCCACGCTGCCGAGCCACCTCGCCGCCTCCGACGAGCTCGCCTACGAACCGATCCTCGTGCGCGACCACATCAAGGCGAAGCTCGCCGGGTCCCGGCAGGGCAAGGCGAACGCGGCGGCCGTCCGGGAGGCGGCGCGGGTGCGTGCGGCCGGGTCCGGTGCGGTCACGCCTCGTTGAGCGAGGCGCGGACCTCCTCCAAGGCCTCGGTGATGTTCGACTCGGCGGCCGCCTTGTCGATGCCGAGCCCGGCGAGCGTGCCCGTACCGCCCTCGGCCTCCAGGAGCGAGAGCAGGATGTGCTCGGTCCCGATGTAGTTGTGCCCGAGCCGCAGGGCCTCGCGGTAGGTGAGCTCGAGGACCTTCTTCGCCCCGGCGTCGTACGGGATGAGGTCGGGCACCTCGCCGACCGCAGGCGGCAGCGCCTCGGTGACGCTCTCGCGGATCGCGTCGAGCGAACGTCCCTGCGCCACAAGCGCCTTCGCGGCCAGGGCATCCGGTTCGGTCAGGAGGGCGAGCGTCAGGTGTCCGGGACCGATCTCGTCGTTCCCCGCGGCACGGGCCTCCTCCTGGGAGGCCATGACCACGTTCTTCGCCCTTGCCGTGAAGCGGTTGAAGCCCTGCCGGGGGTCGAGGTCCGACATCTCGCCGGGGTCCTTGGCGACGAACCGCTTCTGGGCGGCCTGCCGGGTGACCCCCATGCTCTTGCCGATGTCCGTCCATGAGGCGCCCGAGCGGCGCGCCTGGTCCACGAAGTGGCCGATCAGATGGTCGGCGACGTCGCCGAGGTGATCGGCGGCGATCACGGCGTCGGAGAGCTGGTCCAGGGCGGCTTCGGGGCGGGCCTTCTTGATGGCCTGGATCAGGTCGTCCAGGCGGATGGGCTGGGTCGGCTGGGTGGGTTGCGTCATGTGTCAACGGTAGGTTGACGGCGAAAGGGGTGTCAACCCTTAGTTGACACCCGTGGTCGACTCCGTTGTGGCTTCTTTGGTCAGCTCTGTGCCCGCCATGCGCCCGGCGTGTGGCCGAAGGCCCGGCGGAAGACATCGATGAAGGCGCTGCTCGATGCCCAGCCGCAGCGGTGCGCGACGACGGTGACCGGGATGTCGTCGGCCAGCAGGCACAGGGCGTGATGCAGGCGCAGTTGGGTGCGCCACTGCGGGAAGCTCATGCCGAGTTCGGCTCGGCAGAGCCTGGTCAGGGTGCGGTCGCTGACGCCCATGGCCGCGCCGAGCCGCGCCAGGGTCCGGGGGTCGGCCGGGTCGGCGCGGAGGATGTCGCACACCGCGACCAGGCGTGGATCGCGGGCCGCCGGTACGTGGACGGGCTGCTGGGTGGAACGGCGGAGCTGGTCGAGCAGGACGGCCCGCAGGCGCCGGCGCTCGGCGGTGCGGCCGTCGCGAGGCGCGGTCGGCTCGGGCGCCTCGGTCGGCTCGGGCTTCCGGGTGTACTCGATGATCAACTCCCGCAGTAGTGGGGCCACTTCGAGGACGGCGGGCCGGTCCAGGCGCAGCGGGTTGTCCGCCACCGGCAGGCCCACCAGGTGCAGGTCCGTGTCGCCGTACGCGCGATGCTCGTGGACGGTGCCCGCGGGAATCCAGATGGCTCGCGTCGCGGGGGCGACCCAGCTGCCCGCGTCGGTGGTCACCGAGAGGACACCGTGGCCCGCGTACACGATCTGGTGCTCGTCGTGCCGGTGCGCGTCGACCTCCGCGCCCGCACGGAGGGGGAGGAGGCCGGTGGTGGCGCGAGGGGTGTGGCGGATGTTCGACACAAGCGAGGACTTTATCGGGAGGGGGACGGGCTCGGCCGGGCGCGCTCGACCGAGGCGTCAGTAGTCCGCCAGGACACGTTCGAGCGTGGCCCGGCCCGCCACACCCCAGGTCCGCTTCCCGCCGGGAAGCCCCCGTTCCCCGGCGTGGCCGATGTGGATGAGGCCGACGGCACGAAGCAGCGCCCAGCCCCGGGCGCGCCTGACGGTCGCCTCGTCCGCGCGGGCATAGGCGTCGAAGAACCGTGGCGCCGCACCCGCGGGAAGCAGCAGCCATGCCGCCGAGAGGTCGGTCGCGGCGTCTCCCGCGCAGAGTTCGCCGAAGTCGAGCACGCCGCACAGCGTGCCGTCGGAGCCCACGACGTTCGCGGGATGGAGGTCGCCGTGCAGCCAGACCGGCGGTTCCGTGGGGTCGGGGGCCGAGACGGCGTCCTCCCACATGTCCCGTACGCCGGTGGGGACGTCACTGAAGGTGGCGAGGGCCTTGAGGCCCTCGTCGAGTCCGGGCGCGTAGTCGCGGAGGGGAAGGCCACGCGTCGGGTTGACCGGTGCGTCCGCGGGCGCCTCCGCGTGGAGCGCCCGCAGGAACTCCGCCAGTGTTTCGGCCGCGTGGCCACCGCGGCTGACGGGGGTGCGGTCGACCGGTTCGCCGTGTACCCAGGCCGTGACGGTCCACGGCTTCGGGAAGCGGGTGGACGGTTCGCTGAGCCGCAGGGGCGTCGGCACCGGCAGGGGCAGGCGTGCGGCAAGGCCGGGGAGCCAGTGGTACTCCTTGCGGAGCAGGTCCGGGGCGCGTTCCGTGCACGGGATGCGCACGGCCAAGTCCTCGCCGAGACGCCAGAGTTGGTTGTCCCAGCCACGTACCGCCCCGTGGAGGTCGAGGCCGGCGAGGTCGGGGTGCTGCTCATCGAGCAGGGAACGAACCAGGGACTCATCGATCTCTACGAGGTCACCCATGTGCGGAGTACCCGTCCCTCGGCGTGCTGATGGTCGGCCGATCAATACTGATGGTCGGCCGATCAATATACGCTTCGCCGCCTCCGCGCCCCGCCTGCACGCCTCCGCGCCCCGCCCGCACGCTTTCGTGCCCCGCCCGCCCGCGGGCGGCCCGTGACCGCTCCGCCCACCGAACGGCGGGCCCCGTCGCGAGGCCCGCCCCGACGAAGACCCCGCCGAGGATGAACCAGCCCGGCACGCCCCACACCACGAGGAGCGAGGTGAGAAGGAGCGGGCCGAGGGTACGGGCCACGGGGACCCCCGAGCCGAAGAAGCCCTGGTACTGGCCCACTTGTTGCGCGGGCGCCAGGTCGAAGCTGATCTGCCAGGAGCCCGCGGACTGCTGCATCTCCGCGACGACCTGCAGCACCGCACCCGCCACCAGGATCGCCACCGTCGCCCCCACCGGGAGCCCCGCCGCCGAGAAGGCGAACACCGCGCACGAGGCGAGCATGACCAGGCCGGAGCGTCGTACCGCGCGGGTGGCCGAGCGCGGGCCGTCGACGTCGCGGGCCACGCGGACCTGGAACGCCATCACCGCAAGGGTGTTGAGGACGAAGAGCGCCGAGACCAGCCAGCTCGGCGCGTTCGTCCGCTCCACCACCCACAGCGGGATCGCCAGGCTCAGCAGCGGCATCCGCAGCAGCAGGACCGCGTTGAGCACGGTGATGACGGCGTACGGCCGGTCGCGGAGCACCGCGAGGCGGGGCTCGCCCTTCCGGCGCCCCAGGGACCGCGGCACCGCGGGCAGCCGCAGGAGCATCAGCGCGCAGAGCAGAAAACTGACCGAGTCCAGCGCGAAGACCGCCAGATACGCCTGGCGTGTGTCGTGGTGCAGGGCGACGCCCCCGAGGGCCGCCCCGATTGCGAGACCGGCGTTGAGCGTCGACTGGAGGTGGGCCAGGACGCCCGTGCGTGCCCCCGGCGTGACCAGACCCGCGAGCAGCGCCTGCCGTGCCGCGGCGAGCCCGCACTGGGCGACCGCGTACAGGCAGGCCGCGACGAGGAACGGGACGAAGGAGCGGATGAACAGGAAGGACGCCACCGACGCGCCGGTGGCCAGGGCGAGCAGCACCGCCGTACCGCGCGGCCCCCTCCGGTCGGCGAGCGCGCCCAACGGGACACCCGTCACGGAGCCGACGGCCCACGCGACCGTAAGCGCGAGTCCTGTCTGGGTGGGGGAGAGGCCGACGACGCGAGTGAAGTAGAGGGCCGAGGTCACGTAGTAGGCGCCGTCGCCGAGCGAGTTGCACAGCTGGGCTGCGGCGAGCACGCGCGGCGCTCCCGCGGGCGGCAGGATCTGGATCGGCACAACGCTCCCAAATCAGGCGGCCGTTGGGCCGGTTCCTTCGCTGACGGGAGGAGGCTAGCCAGCCGAATGGTCCGGACCGTGGACCATTCGGGGAGCACGGGCGTGGGCCAATTCTCAGCCGGGCCGACGCACCATGAAGACGTCCACGGGGTCTTCGGTCTCCACGCCGAAGCCATGGCGCTCGTAGAGACGCCGGGCCGCACTGCCTTGCAGGACGTTCAGGCGGACGAGGTCTCCGTCGGCGTCGGTCCGGTCGAGCAGCCCGCGCAGCACGGCCGACCCCAGGCCCCGCCCCTGGAAGGCGGGGTCGAGGTAGAAGTGTTCGAGCCACTGGCAGCCGTCGGCCGGTCGCAGGGCGACGCAGCCCGCGAAGGCGCCGTCAACGAGCACGACCGAGGTGTGCCGGGGGGAGAAGGCGTCCCGGAATCGCTGGCGCACGCGATGCTCGTCGAAGCGGGCGAGCCGCTCCAGATCCGGTCGCATCACCGTCGCGCGCAGCTCGGCGATGGCCTCGACGTCGGTGGGCTCCGCGGTCCGCAGAGTCCAGTACGGAGCGGGCGCCGCCGCGTCCCGCGTCTGCTGGGGATGGGTGGTCATGACCGGGAGTATCCCTGGTCACCGCCTGACGGCAGGGGGCGGTGTGCTGCTGTGCCGTCCTGCCGTCAGGTGCCCGCCTCGGCCGGTCGGGCGGTGTCAGCTTCCGGTCAGCGGGTGACCTGCCAGCTGAGCGATCCGGTCATCAGCTTGCGCAGCTCCGGGGCACGGACCGCCTTGTTCGGGTCGGTGGCGCGTGCCGTGACGGTGTGCGCGCGGCCGTCGGCCGGTACCCCGAGCGCCTTGGGGGTCACGCCGGCCGCGCCCCGTGCCTTCCGTGCCTCGCGGCCGTCGACGTACCAGCGCAGTTCGGCGTGGGCGGACGACTCGACACGGATCCGCTGGGTGCCGCGCACCTTGCGGTCGGTGGGGGTGCCGGAGGTGAGCACAGGTGCGTGCTGGTGGAAGCCCGCGATCATCGCCTCGCGGCCGGGCAGATTGAACTCGCGGCCAAGGGTGCGCATGATCGAGTCCTCGGTGGGGCGGTTGAGGCCGTGCCCGTGGTAGCCGCCGCCCTCGTACGCACCGACCGTGCCCCCGTCAGGTGATGCCTGACCGAGCCAGTGGTGCCACTTCACCTTCTGCGCGGCCATCTCGTCGGCGCTGAGCTTGGTGAGGTTGGGCTCGCCGGGCTCGGGGCCGGTGTAGGTGCTCTCGTCGTACCAGTACTCGTCGGCCAGCTTGCCGAAGGAGTGGCCGGTCTCGTGGACGGCGACCTGGTCCGAGTCGGGGTGGTCGGATGAGGCGGTGCCGATGCCGTCGTACCCGGACGGCGAGGTGATGGCGTTGTAGCCGGCGCCGCCGTACTTGGTGGAGTTGCTGAGCACGATGACGAGATCGGGGTCGGCGGCCTTGCTCGCGTAGGCCTCGACCTTGTTGGTGTCGACGCACAGCAGCCGCTCTGTGCCGTCACAGAAGAAAGCCGAGTCGAGGGCGGTGTTCTTGCGCACGTCGCTCGTCGGGTCGCCCGAGACACCGGAGTCCTGCGAGTGCGCGTCGACGGCCCAGACGTTGAACAGGTCCTCGTACTGGGCGTACGGCTCGACGGCGGCCATCTCCTTCCACTTGGTGCGCACGTCGGCGTGGAAGTCCTCCTGCTGGGCCGCGGTGTAGCCGTCGCCGATGAAGACGACGTCGACCTTGGTGTTGCTCGCTCCGGCCTCCACGATCGGCAGGACGTCGCCGTCGTCCTGGACCGCGGCCCGCTCCTTGCGGGTGAGCGGGGCGGAGGCCGGGACGTCGGTGTGGCGTGGGTGGCTGCCGGGGCCGGTGAAGTACTCGACCTCGACGCGGTCGGTGTCCCGGGCGGCCGGCGCGCGGCCGTCCTGGCCCTGGCCCGCGGCGACCGGCGCGGTGACGGCCAGCGTCGCGGCCAGAGCGACGCCGGTGGCGACAGCGAGCCGCTTGCGGGACATGTGGGGTATGCCGGATATGCGGGAAGCGTGTCTACGCATGGAGGATCTCCCGGGTTCGGCGCGGACCGAGTCGCCCAGTCACGGCAGGTCCGCGATATAAGTGGGGGGTTAAGGGAGCTTAAGGCGCGGTTCAATGTAGGGGCTGAGGGGAAGTCAGGCAATGCCTGAGGCACAAGGGGCCTGCGTGAAAAGCCAGTTGATGCCACGCACCACCAAGTCCGACCGTCACAGGCCTTGATGCATCTCGTTCTGACGCGGAGCCGGACTCGGAGGGGGAAAGATGGCAGGGAGCGGATCAGGAGGCGTACGACCGGACGAGCCCGCGGAGATCGGGCGTCGCGTCCTGCGGATGCGTACGGAACTCGGCCTCACGCAACGCCAGTTGGCCGAGCCCGCGTACACGCCCGCCTACGTCTCCACGCTGGAGTCGGGAAAGGTGCGGCCCTCCGATGCGGCCCTTCGGCACTTGGCGCAGAGGCTCGGCGTCACTGTCGAGGAGCTCGCGACGGGGCGACCGGCCCGCCTCGCCGTCGAGCTGCGCCTGCGCCTCACCGACGCGCGGCACGCTCTGGCCACCGGGTCCCCCGAGGACGCCGCCCCCCTCTTCCGTGCCCTGTGCGCCGAAGCCGTCGAGCACGCCCTGCCGGCGGAGCGGGCAGCCGCACTCCTCGGCCTTGGCGACTGCCTCCTCGAATCCGGAGACCTCGACGACGCGCACGAGTGCTTCGTCTCCGTGGAGCGGCTGCTCGCCGACCAGCCGCTGCCGTGCCGCATCCCCGCCATCCGCGGCCGCGCCAACGCCCACCGCCTCACGGGCGAACTCCGTTACGCCTGCCACCTCTTGGAGACCGCACTCGACCAGCTCAACGCCTCGGGACTGCACGACCCGGAGGCGCTGGTCCTCCTCTACTCGGCGTCCATCGCCCCGTACATGGACATGGGCGCGCACGAGCGCGCCGCGCACGCCGCCGAACTGGCCCTGGCGCTCGCACCGCGCGTGGAGGACCCCGCGCTGCTCGCGGGCATGCACCGCGGGGTGGCCCGTACGCTCATCGCCCGAGGCCATATCGCCGAGGCCGACGCGTCGCTGGCCAAGGCCCAGGACCTCTATCAGCAGCTTCACATGCGCACCGAACTCGCCCACTGCCACTGGATGCGCGGCTATGTGCACGCCCAGGACGGCGACCTGGAACGCGCCGAACACGAACTGCGCACCGCCCACGACATGCTCACCGCCAAGCGCGCAGCGCTCTACGCCCACCAGGTCGAGGTGGAACTCGCGGACGTGCTGCGCAGGCGCGGCAGGACCGAGGAGGCCGAGGCGCTGCTGCGGCCGCTCCTCGCCGCCGGTCCGCGGGCCACGGAGATCCCGGCGCTTAGGGCCGGACGCGGCGCGGTGCACAGGGGCGCCGCACACCGGCTGCTCGGCCTCATCGCGGAGGAGTGCGGCGACACGGAGGGCGCCGAGGAGCACTACCGCGCCGCCCTGCCACTGCTCGAACGCGCGGGCGCGGCCGGGGACATGGCCGGCCTGTGCTGTCTGCTCGGCGATCTGCTCCGGCGCACGGGACGCACGGAAGCCGCCATGGACGCCTACCGCACCGGGCTCGCCCGACGAGCCACCCCGGGCACGACGACACTGGGCCCCGCGCCCGCACCGCCACCGATGTGAGGGGCTCTCGGCGGCCCGCCGGGCGATTGTCCGGCTTTTGTCACGGTGCTGTACGCGCGGACAACCTGATGTCCACTCATGTCCGTCCGCCTGCTAAAAATACGGGCGGCACAGGGACGCGGACCACCTTGTGCGCATCGATCGCATCATTCTGACAGTTGGGCCCGAAAGGCCCGCAGGGGGAAAGGCACCAGCCTTGATGAACCACGCACGTACGACCGCCGCAGTCCTGGCCACGGCAGGGGCCCTCACGGCCGCTCAGCTCGGCCTGGCCGGATCGGCGTCAGCGGCGGACGCACCGAAGGCACCGAAGGCGTCGACCGCCTCGGCGCAGAGCGCCGACTGCCCGATCGACATCGTCTACACGTCCCGGTTCTACATCGGCGCGGGTGGATGGGTGAAGGGCGACGGCCTGTACTTCGGCCTCAAGAACAAGAGCACCAAGAGCTTCAAGAAGGTCACCTTCACCGTCAGCAACGTCAAGAACGTCCGCTTCGGTACGGCGAAGGCGAAGGGCGGCAAGGTCACGCACAAGACCTCGAAGACCGTCTCCGTCTACGACAAGAGCCTGGCGGGCAAGGCCAGCCTCGGGGTCAGGGTCAAGACGCGCCTGCTCAACACCCGCTCGTACAAGGTGAAGTTCAAGGTCCACGGCAACGGCTGGAACTGCGCCGTCAACCAGGGCACCTGGGGCGCCTGAGCACCACGCGCCCGCGGGCCCCGGATGGCTCCGGGGCCCGCGGGCTGCGCCCGACACCACCAGGCGAACGTGATCGCGAGTAGCATCCGCACCGTCGGCGGTTCGTACGTGGGTCAACAGAAGCTCAGGAGCGGTCAAGTGGACGAGGCAGCGCAGGCGGGGCTCGGCGCAGGGAAGTACCTCCTGGTCACCAGCTACCGCAAGAACGGCACCCCGGTGCCGAGCCCCGTCTGGGTGGTACAGGACGGTGCCGCACTCGGTGTCTGGACGGCCGCGGACTCCTGGAAGGTCAAGCGGATCCGCAACCGCGCCGACGTCCTGATCGGCCCCTGCGACCTGCGGGGCAACCCCACCGGCAAGCAGGTCCCCGCCACCGCCGAGATCTGCGACCCGCAGGAGACCGCGCGCTACCGCACCCTCATCAAGCGCAAGTACGGCCTGATCGGCCGCCTCACGCTGCTCGGCAGCCGCATCCGGCGCGGCACGAGCGGAACGGTCGGCATCCGGATCACCCGGGCGGAGTGACACCCCCGATGCGCTGACGTCAGGTCATACTCGTCTCCGGCTGTATGGCCAACTCGTCGCGGAACTCGACCGCCGCCTCCCGTGCCTGCCGCAGTCCGATGCGCGCGAAGTCGGCCTCCAGGAGGGCTAGTTCGGCCAGCGTCTCGCTGTGGTCGTGGCCGAGCCTGGCCCGCGACTTGACCAGACCGAGCCGGGACAGGGCCGCGCCGCGCGGCTCCCGCATGGCGTCGAACTCCTCGAGGGCGATGGCGTACATCTCACGTGCCTCGGCATACCTCCCGTCCCGGTAAAGGACGTTGCCGCGCATCTTGTGGTTGTACGCGAGCGCGCTCGCCAGATCCATCGCCCGGCAGATGACCTCCGCCTCCGAGAGCAGGGCGAGTGCCTTCTCCGTGTCGCCCCGCAGCGAGAGGACGTCGGCGACCCCGCGCAGCGACCAGGCGCGCCCCCGCGCGTCCTGGGCGTCGGCCGAGATCCTGACGCACTCCTCGAACAGCTCGAGCGCCTCGGTGTAGTCGCCGGTGTTGCGCCGCATCTGGGCGATGCCGGACATCGCCCACACCATGTGCCGCGCCTCCCCGTGCTTGCGGCCCTGCTCCAGGAGCTGCTCGTGCAGGGCGGCCACCGCCGCGTAGTCCCCCTGGATGCGTCCCGTCTCGGCGAGCCCGGCGAGCGCGTAGCCGTGCGCGAGCCGCTCCCCGCTGTCGTCGGCCAGCGCGACTCCCCAGGCCAGAAGCCGCCGCGCGAGCCGTAGTTGGCCGCATTGGCGGGCGAGCGTGCCGCCGCTCCACAACGCCCAGGCCATGGCGCCCGCGTCCCCCGCGACGCGTGCGCTGCGGTAGCTCTGCCGCCAGGCGGAGCCCGCGTCGTCCACCTGGCCGAGCCGTCGGTTGGCCTCGGCCAGCGCGAGTGCGGCGCGCGCCCTCTCCAGTGCGGTGTCCGCCTGGGAGAGGGCGCGGTCCGCCGCCGTCAGCACCTCCTCGTAGGAGGAGTTCACCCCGAGTGCCGCGCCCAACTCGCCCTGGTACTCGGGCGCGAATGCCTTGCCGTGCATAGATCCATGACCTCTCGATCAACTCCGTACGTCGGTCTCCGTACGTTGATCAAGAAGCTACGAGCGCGGCGGGGTGCGGCGAATCCCTCCGTGTATGGGTCATTCCCTACGACTCCAGGGCTACGGGAGAGGCCATGGTCATCATCGGGATGTACGGGGAGGGCGGGGTCCTCGATCCTCAGCCGGCGTCCTGCGTTGTGCCCGCCGTGTCGTCGAAGACGGGCATGTCGTCGAAGACGGCAACGGCTTCAGAGGCGGCGGAGGCCGTGGCAGCGGCATCGGCGCCGGCCGCGGCGGAACCGGCGGCGGCCGAGCCCGCCGTCGCCGTCTGCAGCGCCGTGATGCACGCGGCGATCGACTTTTGCAGCTCCTCCAGGCGCAGCAGCATGTCGTCCTCGTAGATGTCCTCGACCTCGGCGTCGTCGAAGGTCAGCTCCTCGAAGACCTTGGTCGCCTTCTGCAGGCTGCTGTAGAACTTCGCGCGGCGTTCCTGCACCCGCAGCTGAGGGTCGCTCTGGACGGTCTGGGCGACCAGGTCCTTCACGGTGTCGTACGCCTCACGTGCCCACTCGCCGGAGTCCTCGCCCTCGTCCAGCTCGTCGATGAGGGACAGATGCCGCTCGGCCTCCTCCTTCAGCTCGGCGGGCGCGTCGATCAGCTGGCCCGCCGGCGTCTTGACCTGCCCCTTGTCGACGATCTGGCGTACGTAGTCGACGCGGTCGCCGGCCTTGGCCTCGGCGGCGACGGCCTTCTTGAGGTCGTCCGCCCGCACGATGTCGCGGACGAGCTCGGTGCGCAGCGCCGGGTCGTCGTCGAGCCGGTCCATCAGCGCGCGCCGCGCCGCCTCGGCGGTCCCGGGGTCGGCGAGGATCGCGGCCCGCAGCGCGGTGGGGTTCTCGGCGACCTCCAGGGCCTTGGTGGGCCGGATGCCCTCGGCCTCGGCGGCCTCCGTGATCGCGGTGCCGCGCGGGGAGAGTGCGCTGGAACGGGAGGCGTAGTACGTCAACCAGACGTCGGAGTCGGGAAGTTCGATGTCCTCGCCGGGCGTGAGCGCCTCGAACAGGGGTACAAGGCCGTCGTCAGCGGCCTTGTCCCATGCCTTGTAGTAGCGCATGACGCGTTCGGCGGAGCAGCCGGCGAGTTCGCTGAACTCCTTCGCCGAGACCTTCGGCGTCTCGTCGGTTCCCTGTCCGCCGGGGCGCACACTGCGCGCCACCTTCAGGGCGAAGGCCCAGCCGCCGGTCCGCGCGTAGGCACCGAACTCGCGGGCGTCCCGGGCCACCGGCTCGGACACTTCCGACGGCGTGGCTGCTTCAGACGGCGCGATGGCAAGAGTCACGAAGGTTCTCCTGGATGGTGATGACAAGTATCTGAGGGCTGACTCGACACCTTATCGCTCCTATTGAGGTGTTATGAGGGCGAGTTGTTCTCCGGTGAACAGGTGTCCCACGGTACGGAGGCGAATCCTCCGGTGACCTGCTCCTTGATGTGGGTCCTACACATCCTGATCACATCTCCTCCCCGAGGATGACCGGGCGTGCACGGCACTACAGCGCCCGTGGGCTGACAATCCGACTCTGAGTCTGACTTCCGGACCGCAGGGGGCCTGGACTATTGAAGGGAACCTGCTGACCGCCCTGACGTGCGCCGATCGTGCCGCGGGGGGATGTCACTCCGCCTGCCGACACCGACGGGAGCCCCTTCGCCGTGGCTACGTTCCTCTACAAACTGGGCCGCCTCGCCTTCCGGCGACGCCGCTATGTGGCACTGATGTGGGTGGTGCTGCTTGCCGGCGTCGGCTTCGCCTCGGCCACCGCACCCGCACCGCCCGAAGACTCCTTCTCCATGCCGGGGACGGAGTCCCAGAAGGCCTTCGACCTCCTCGACGAGAAGTTCCCGGCGGCCAGCGCCGAGGGCGCCACCGCCCGTGTCGTCATCCGCGCCCCCGAGGGCGAGAAGCTGACCGAGTCAGGGCCCAAGGGCGACGTCGAGAAGCTGGTCAAGACCCTGGGCGCGGGCCCGCAGGTCAGCGAGGTCGCCGACCCCTTCAAGGCCAACGCCGTCAGCAAGGACGGCACCACCGCGTACGCGTCCGTCACGTACAAGGTCAACGCCCAGGAGCTCACCGACAAGGCGCGTGACGCGCTCACCAAGGCCACCGACGACACCCGCAAGACGGGTTACACCGTCGAGACCGGCGGCGACGCCGTCATGGCCGAGCAGGAGATGGGCGGCACCGCCGAACTCATCGGCATCGCGGTCTCCGCCGTCGTCCTGATCATCACCTTCGGCTCGATGGTCGCCGCGGGCATGCCGCTCCTGACCGCCATCATCGGCGTGGGCATCGGCGTCTCGGGCATCGCGGCGCTCGGCAGTCTCCTCGACCTGTCCGCCACGACCTCGACGCTCGCGATGATGATCGGCCTCGCCGTCGGCATCGACTACGCCCTGTTCATCGTCTCCCGCTACCGGGCGGAGATCGCCGACGGCCGGGAGCCGGAGGAGGCCGCGGGCCGGGCCACCGGCACCGCGGGATCCGCCGTGGTGTTCGCAGGACTCACCGTCATCGTCGCGCTCTCCGGCCTCGCGATCGTCAACATCCCGATCCTCACCAAGATGGGTCTGGCGGCGGCCGGCACGGTCGCGATAGCCGTCCTCATCGCCCTCACCATGATCCCCGCGCTGCTCGGCTTCGCGGGCAAGAAGGTGCTGCGCCGCAAGGACCGCAAGAAGCCCGCGAGCGAACTGCGGGACCCGAACGCCAAGCCGAAGCTGGGCACGCGCTGGGCACGCTTCGTGCTGCGCCGCCCGGTCCCGGTGCTGCTGCTCGCCGTCGTGGGCCTCGGCGTGGTCGCCGTACCGGCCACCAGCCTGGAGCTCGGCCTGCCCGACGAGGGCACGTCGGCGCCGGACACCACGCAGCGCAAGGCGTACGACATGCTGTCCGAGTCCTTCGGCGCCGGCTTCAACGGCCCGCTGATGGTCACGGTCGACACGGACAAGGACAAGGGTGCCGCCGCAGCGGCCGGCACCGTCGGCAAGGAGATCGCCAAGATCGACGGCGTCGCCGCGGTCACTCCGGCGAACGGCAACAAGTCCGACGACACCGCGATCTTCAACGTCGTGCCGGAGACCGGACCCAGCGACCACAAGACCGAGGGCGTCGTCAAGGAGATCCGCTCGACGGTCGACGGTCTCGGGGACAAGACCGGCTCCGAGGTCCTGGTCACCGGCGCGACCGCCATGACCATCGACTTCTCGCAGACCCTGGACGACGCGCTCCTTCCCTACCTGGGGCTGGTCGTCGGCCTGGCCTTCCTGCTCCTGATGCTGGTCTTCCGCTCGGTCCTGGTGCCGCTCAAGGCAGCGCTCGGCTTCCTCCTGTCGGTGGCCGCCGCGCTCGGCGCCGTCGTCGCGGTCTTCCAGTGGGGCTGGCTCGCGGACATCGTCGGTGTGGACCAGCCTGGCCCGATCATGAGCATGATGCCGATCTTCATGATCGGTGTGGTCTTCGGTCTCGCCATGGACTACGAGGTGTTCCTCGTGACGCGCATGCGTGAGGCGTACGTCCACGGGGCGCGCTCCGGCGAGGCCGTCGTCACCGGCTTCACGCACGGCGGACGGGTCGTCGCCGCCGCGGCGGTCATCATGATCAGCGTCTTCTCCGGCTTCATCATGGAGAACGACGACATGATCAAGATGATGGGCTTCGGCCTGGCCGTCGCCGTCCTCTTCGACGCCTTCGTCGTCCGCATGGCGATCGTCCCGGCCGTGCTCGCCCTTCTGGGCGACAAGGCGTGGTGGCTGCCGAAGTGGCTCGACCGCGCGCTGCCGAACGTCGACGTGGAGGGCGAGAAGCTGCACAAGCAGCTCGGCGACTTCCCCACGGCGCGCCAGGACGACGAGGACCGGGAGCTGGAGTCCGTACGCGGCTGAGCACCTGACGCTCCGCCAGGAGTACCGCCGTCAGCCCGGTGACCGATCACGGTCACCGGGCTGACGCCTGTCCGGGGTGGCCGGACGGCAGGATCAGCGGTCCGCGTAGACCATCCAGACCTGCCCGCGGGCGAAGGGCATCCGTTGGCCGTTCGAAAGCGTGAACGTCGTGCCGCCCTCGGGGCTCGTCCGCTTCCAATGGGTCTGGTACGCCTTGCCGTCGCGCAGCACGGTCGCCCTGCCGCTGCCGACCGTCTTGATGTACGGCGTCGCCGCGCCGTTGACGTCCTTGTAGCGCGACGGGGGCATGCTCACGCGCTGGATGACGATCGTCCGCGCGCCGAGCCGCGCCCCCGAGCTGCTGCGGGCCGGGACCCCGTCGAAGGACGCGAGCCAGCGGCGCTCGCCGGGCGACCAGCTGAAGGTGTGGCTGGCCGAGGCGTAGCGGACGGTCCGTGCCGCGGTGCGGGAGCCACCGTCCGGGGCGGGTCCGAAGCGGAAGCCGATGTCGGCGGCCTGGTCGGCCTCGGGGGCCGAGCGCAGCACGGCCCCGGGGCGGACGAAGAGGTTGTGCGGGGCCGGCCGGTCGCCGTCGCGGAAGTAGGCGCCGGGGAGGCGGCCGTGCGGGCGGGCGTACAGCGGCGACTGCCGGAGCATCTTGTTGAGCGAGCTGCGCACCCCCGAGTAGGCGAGGGCCGGGCGGCCGAACTGCCGCAGCAGTTCGACGTCGGACTCCCGGGCACTGCGCACCGGACCGACGGCCTGGGGGAGGCGGCTGGAGTACACCCCCATCAGCCGGCTCATGCCGCCCTCGACCTTCTCCACGTAGACGATGTCCGCCTGCGCGAGGCCGGTGTGCGGCCTGGCCATGCGCGCGTTGTCGAACTTCACCGCGAGCACCGGGCCCTGCTGTGCCCGCATCCCGGTGAAGGGCGACCGGCCCTGCCCCGGGGCCCCGGCGTCCGCCGGTGCGCTCTCCTGTGCGGCTCCCATGGTGAGCGCACCCACGGCCGTCATGGCCAGGAGCCTCGTGCCGATGCGGGCGCGGCGGGCCCCGCTCCCTGATCCGGCCCGGTCCAGACGAGAGGCCCTTGCTGTCATCGCGGTTCTCCGTTCGTCCCCGAACGCACGGTTCCGGGACCAGTTCGTTCCTGGCAGTGGCAGCCGCAGTCCTTCCTCCGGGGTGAGCGCGGTGAACCCGGTTAGGGCCATCCAGCCGCCAGGACTCACCACGGCGGCGTACGCGCCGGACCCTCCCGCGGGCCCGGCGCGATCCGCCGCCGTCAGGCGGTGTGCAGGGTCAGGCCGTAGCGCCCGAGGATCTCGTTGATGGGCTGGTGCCAGGTCTCACCGCCGCCGCCGCAGTTGCCCCAGCCGCCCGAGGTGACGCCCTGGGCCTGGTCACCGCTGATGAACGAGCCACCGGAGTCGCCCGGTTCGGCGCAGACACTCGTCTTGGTCATCTGGTGGACGGCGCCCTGGCTGTAGTTGACGGTCTCGTTCTTGGCGAGGACGGTGCCGCAGTGCCAGTGCGTGGTGGAGCCGGAGCGGCAGATCGACGCTCCTACGGGTGCCTCCGCCGAGCCCCGGACGAGCTGGTCGGAGACGGTGCCCCAGCCGAGCACCACCGGGACGGTCCACCAGCCGTTGCCCACGCTGACGTACGCGTAGTCGTTGCCGGGGAACGAGGAGCCCTGGAAGCTGCCGATGTTCGAGCCGTCCCAGCCGCGCACGCCGGCCCCCGCCTGCCCGCAGTGGCCCGCGGTGACGAACCCTCCGTGCACGGAGAAGCCGATGGAGCAGCGGACGTTACCGGTGTAGTAGGGGTCGCCGCCCACGGTGCCCGCGGCGAAGGTGCTCGGCGCGGTGCCGACCGTCTCGACCTGGACGGGACCCGCCTTCCGGGCACGGTCGACGAACCGTTGGACATCGTTGTCGTTCTTCTGAGCAGCGACGACGTTCACCACGACCTTGTTGCTGCGCGGCGCCACGTGCCAGCTGCTGACGCCCTTGGGTGCGTCCAGTGCGTCGATCCGCTCCTTGGCGGCGTCCAGTTCCTTCGCGCTGTGGCGGACCACGCGGACGGCGGCGCCGGTCTCGCGCAGCGCGTCGGCCTTGCCCGCGCTGGTGGTGGCGACGGTGAGCTTCGCGGTGCCCGCGTCGTACCAGGAACCCGCGTACGTGGATCCGGCAGCGCGCTGCGCCGCGCGGTCGACGCGGGTGGCGGTCTTCTCGGCGGCGAGACGTTCGCGCGCCTGGCCCGCGGTGAGTCCGAGGTCGTCCTGGAGGGCGGTGAGCATGCCCGCGGAGGCCGGGGGAGCGGCGGGGGCGGGGGCGGCGCCGGCGGTGGAGGTGAGCGAGGCGCTTGCCCAGGTGCCGACCAGGAGCAGGGAGGAGAAGGCGATACGGGCTCCGGTTCTGCGTCTCATGGCAGTGCCCTTTCTGTCGTTCCGTCGAGGTGGGGAGGAACAGGGTGATGAGAGCGCTCTCACGATGAGTTCAGGCGGAGCATAAGAGCGACTCGGCAGTCATGTCCATACCAACTGAGCGCTCTGGCCCGGCAATTGGAGCCGGAACGCGGAGGGGGAGGCCGTGACGGCGCGGCATCCGTGTGAGTGCGTCGCGGGGTGAGGCCAGGTCGGCGGTGCTCGGGCGATCGTGCTCGGGCCCCGTGTCCGCGTAGGGTGCGTGGATGAGCATGCTGGATGACGCCCACGCGGGCATGAACCCCGAGATCCGGCCGCAGGACGACCTGTTCGGCCACGTCAACGGTCACTGGCTGGAGAACGAGCCGATCCCCGAAGATCGCTCCAGCTGGGGCCCCTTTGTGCAGTTGGTCGACACGGCCGAGGAACAAGTGAAGGTGATCATCCAGGAGCTCGCGTCGGCCGTGACGGCAGGCGCCGTCCCGGATGACGCGAGCAAGATCGCCACGCTGTACGCCTCCTTCATGGACGAGGAGACGATCGCCGCCCGCGGGCTCGCCCCGGCACAGCCCCTGATCGACGAGGTCAACGGGCTGCGGGACACCCGGGAGCTCGCGGCCTTCCTCGGCCGTTTCGAGCGGATCGGCGGCTCCGGTCTCTTCGGCTCCTACATCGACTCGGACGACCGCGACTCCGACCGCTACCTCTTCAACGTCCTCCAGGGCGGCCTCGGCCTGCCCGACGAGTCGTACTACCGCGAAGAGAAGTTCGCCGAGATCCGCGAGAAGTACGTCGCCTACCTCACCGAGCTGCTCACCCTGGGGCGGCACGCCGCGCCCGCCGAGGCCGCGCAGGCGGTCCTCGCCCTGGAGACCCGGCTCGCCGCCGGTCACTGGGAGCGGGCCGAAACGCGTGACGTGCAGAAGACGTACAACCTCCTCACCCTGCACGAACTGATCACCCTGGCACCGCACTTCGACTGGCGCGGCTACGTCGAGGGGCTCGGTGGCTCGGACGCCACGATCGCCGAGACGTGCGTCCGTCAGCCGTCCTACCTCCGCCACCTGTCCGCGGTCCTCGACGAGGTGCCGATCGAGCAGTGGCGGGACTGGACGCTGGTCCGGGTGCTTCGCTCCTGCGCGCCGTACCTCACGGACGCGTTCGTCCGGAACAACTTCGAGTTCTACGGCCGCACCCTCAACGGCACCCCGGAGCTGCGCGCCCGCTGGAAGCGGGCGGTCGCCTTCGTCGAGGGCTGCATCGGTGAGGCGGTCGGCAAGGAGTACGTGGCGCGGCACTTCCCGCCGAGCTCCAAGGCGATGATGGACGATCTCGTCGCCAACCTCCTCGAGGCCTACCGTCAGTCGATCGCCCGGCTCGACTGGATGACGGACGAGACGAAGGAGCGCGCGTACGAGAAGCTCGCCACGTTCCGTCCCAAGATCGGATACCCGGACACGTTCCGCGACTACTCGGCCCTTCAGGTGTCCGCGGACGACCTGCTCGGCAACGCGCAGGCGGCGGACGCCTTCGAGTCCGACCGTCAGCTCGCCAAGATCGGCTCCCCGGTCGACCGCGACGAGTGGTTCATGCTGCCGCAGACGGTCAACGCCTACTACAACCCGGGCACCAACGAGATCTGCTTCCCCGCGGGCATCCTGCAGAAGCCGTTCTTCTCGCCCGACGCCGATCCCGCCGAGAACTACGGCGGCATCGGCTCGGTCATCGGCCACGAGATCGGCCACGGCTTCGACGACCAGGGCGCGCAGTACGACGGCGCGGGAAACCTCAACGACTGGTGGACCGCGGCCGACAAGACCGCGTTCGAGGCGAAGTCGAAGGCGCTGGTCAAGCAGTACGACGCGTTCTCACCCCGCAACCTGCCCGGTGAGTTCGTCAACGGCTCGCTGACGGTGGGCGAGAACATCGGCGACCTGGGCGGCCTGACCATCGGTCACACGGCGTACAAGATCGCGCTCAACGGTGCCCCGATGCCCACGAGCGACGGCATGACCGGCTCCCAGCGGCTCTTCATGAACTGGGCCTACTGCTGGCGCACCAAGCGCCGCAGGGAGCAGGAGCAGCAGTACCTCACCATCGACCCGCACTCGCCGCCGGAGTTCCGGGCCAACATCGTCCGGAACCTCGACGAGTTCCACGAGGCGTTCGGGACGGCGGAGGGCGACGGCCTCTGGCTGGACCGCGCGGAGCGCGTCCGGATCTGGTGATCCACCGGCGGCCGCGGCGCTCCTGCCGCGGCCGCCGTCTCCGCGCCGCTCGTGGGCCCGTGGGCGCACTACCTCAGGGGTGGGGTGGAGAGCGGGGAATGGGTGGCGCGGGAGGCACGCGGGGCCTTGGGGCGGGGGCCGTTGGTGTGGAAGGCCGGATGGGCGTACAGGCGGCGGACGTAGGCGCGGACGTGGGGGTGGGAGTCGTCGGGCTCAGCAGCGTCCGCAGTGGGGTGGACGAGCGCGGCCCACAAGTCCACGTCCACCGAGGTGAGTTCGTCACCCACGAGGTACGGGTGGGAGGCCAGTCGGCTGTCGAGGCGGTTCAGCGTCTCGTCGGTGAGCGGGCTCGCGAGGATTTCGTGCCAGGTGTCGATGCGCGCTGCCAGGGCCGGTGGGCGCAGGAGGGGGCCGCTGCCGTGCGCGGCGAGGCGGCAGGCGAGGTCGCGCAGGATGTCGGGCGTGTGGTTGCTGACCACGTGCCCGCTCCAGCGGTCGCACAGGGCGGGAACGGTCAAAGGGCCGTCGAAGTGGTGCTCGGTGGCTTGGTAGCAGCGGTGCAGTGAGTCGAGTGCCGCCGCGGTGGCGTGCGGTGTCAGGAGCGTCGTGGTGACCGACTCCCGGAGCCCGAGCAGGTCGAGGGTGACCGAGACGCGCAAGGAGCGCGGACATCCGGCCGAGAGGTACAGGTGATAGCGGTGCGGCGCCGGGTAGAAGCCGCCGGCCAGGTCGGCGCCGATGCGGCTGCGGATCGCCGCGGGACAGCTGCCGCCCGGGACGGGTTCGTGCGGGGAGTACGGATCCGTGAGGGACGTCGGGCGGGAACGGTGCGACGTGGTCTCGGGCATGGCTCTCCAGACAGGTGAGGGGGCGCCGACCGCGCGCAGGGCGCCGGTGGCACAGCGGAGGGAGAGGGGGGTGCGTCGACGTCAGACGGCTGGAGCCGTTGCGCTGCACACGCGCAACAGGTCGATGTGCAGCCGTCTCGTCAACAACACGCGGGGGCTGGGCCGGGGCGCGGACAGGAGGGGCCGCTGGGTGCCCTTCCTCTCACCGACCGCCCTGGACATGTCCACCAGCCCTGCCGTCGAGGCCCGTTGCAACCGGGGCCGCACTTGCCCCGCCGCCACGGCGGGACCCGGTCGTCACCCGGGGCACCCCGTCGCGGCGGAAGGGTTGCCTGCCAGCGGGCCGGGGCCGATGAACCGCTCGGGCAGGGAGCCTGCCGGGCGGGCGCTGACAATCGTGACCGTCCCCGGAAGTCTGGGTCCGGGCACAGGGCTCCGTCAAGAAGGCCGTGCGACTCCCAGCGCGAAGGCGGAACAGAAGCAGTGACCCGGCGGTTGTCCTTGACGAAGACGTACGACGAGGCGCGTACGGCGACGCGAGGACGCCCGTGATCGACGGGCATTGCGCACCGCTGCGACCTCACGTAACGTCCCGAGCAGGTCACGATTGTCGGCGTCAAGCCCTGGCCCACGGACGGAGGTGACGGACATGTCGGCGGTCTCCGCTGTGCCGTCCACGTCGTCCGCGCTGCCGCCCGTGTCCGCCCCGCGTGTCATCACGGTCGCCCCCAGCCGCCAGGTGCATCTGTACTCCCGGCCGCACATCGACCTCCAGCGCGTCGCCGGCGCGCTCTGTCGTTCCTGACCCGTCACCCCGCCGCCGCACCCTCGAAGCCGAGGGGCCGGTGTTCTCGTACGGTCGATCAGGAAGGCACACCTTCGTGTCGTCATCACCTTCACCCTCATCCGCGTTGCCCTCTTCCGCTCCCCCCGCTCCTTCGCTGCACCTCGCCGTCGCGCTCGACGGCGCGGGTTGGCACCCCGCCGCCTGGCGCGAACCAGTGGCCCGTCCAAGGGAGTTGCTCACCGCTCGGTACTGGGCCGATGTGGTCACCGAGGCCGAACGCGGCCTGCTCGACTTCGTGACGATCGAGGACGGACTGGGGCTCCAGTCCTCGCGCTTCACCGAACCCGACGAACGCACCGATCAGGTACGAGGGCGCCTCGACGCCGTCCTCATCGCCGCCCGCGTCGCGCCCCTGACCAGCCACATCGGCCTTGTGCCGACCGTGGTGGCCACGCACACGGAGCCCTTCCACACATCCAAGGCGATCGCCACGCTCGACTACGTCAGCGAAGGCCGCGCCGGCGTACGGGTGCAGGTGTCCGCACGCCGCAACGAGGCCGCGCACTTCGGGCGCCGCACGCTTCCCGCCCTTGATGCCGTCGAGGACCTCGGCAGGCCGGACGTACGGGAGCTGACCTTCGACCTCTTCGACGAGGCGGCCGACTACGTCGAAGTCGTGCGCCGCCTCTGGGACAGCTGGGAGGACGACGCGGAGATCAGGGACGTCGCCACCGGCCGCTTCATCGACCGCGACAAGCTGCATTACATCGACTTCGAGGGCAAGCACTTCAGCGTCAAGGGCCCCTCGATCACGCCCCGGCCGCCGCAGGGCCTGCCTGTCATCAGCGCGCTCGCCCACGAGGGGCCGACGGATGCCCCGTTCCGGCTCCTCGGCCGCTCGGCCGACATCGGATACGTCACCCCGCGCGACACCGGGCACGCACGCGCCATCGTCACCGCCGTCCGCGCGGAACAGGAAGCGGCCGGGCGCGCCGACGAGTCCCTGCATCTCTTGGGCGACCTGGTGGTGTTCCTCGACGACGACCCGGCCGCCGCCGCGGCCCGCCGGGAGCGCCTGGACGCCCTCGCCGGTGACCGGTACACCAGTGACGCGCACATCTTCACGGGAACGCCCGCACAACTGGCTGACCTTCTGCAGGAGTTGGAGCAGGCCGGCCTCACCGGTTTCCGGCTGCGTCCCGCCGTCGTCGGGCACGACCTCCCGGCGATCACCCGGGGCCTGGTGCCCGAACTCCAGCGCCGCGGCGTCTTCCGGCGCGCGTACGAAGCCGACACCTTGCGCGGCCTCCTGGGCTTGACCCGCCCCGCGAGCCGCTACGCCGCCACCGCCTGAGCCGGACCGGAAGGGACCCCCTCATGAGCAAGTCACCGGACAAGCCGCTCAAGCAGATCCACCTCGCGGCACACTTCCCCGGCGTCAACAACACCACCGTATGGAGCGACCCCGAGGCCGGGAGTCACATCGAGTTCAGCTCCTTCGCGCACTTCGCACGCACCGCCGAGCGCGCCAAATTCGACTTCCTGTTCCTCGCCGAGGGGCTTCGGCTGCGCGAACAGGGCGGGAAAATCTACGACTTGGATGTCGTGGGGCGACCCGACACCTTCACCGTCCTCGCGGCCCTCGCCGCCGTCACCGAACACCTCGGCCTGACCGGCACCATCAACTCCACCTTTAACGAGCCCTACGAGGTGGCCCGCCAGTTCGCCAGTCTCGACCACCTGTCGGGCGGGCGCGCCGCGTGGAACGTCGTGACGTCCTGGGACGCCTTCACCGGCGAGAACTTCCGGCGCGGCGGATTCCTCCCGCAGGAGGAGAGGTACTCCAGGGCGAAGGAATTCCTCAGTACGGCCAATGAGCTGTTCGACTCCTGGCGCGGGGACGAGATCGTCGCCGACCAGGAGAGCGGCACCTTCCTGCGCGACGCGCGGGCGGGCGCCTTCGTCCACCAGGGGCAACACTTCGACATCCAGGGGCAGTTCAACGTCCCGCGCAGTCCTCAGGGGCGACCGGTCGTCTTTCAGGCCGGCGACTCGGACGAGGGACGCGAGTTCGCGGCCGAGGGCGCGGACGCGATCTTCAGCCGGTACAGCACGCTCAAGGAAGGCCAGGAGTTCTACCGGGACGTCAAGGGCCGCCTGGCCCGCCACGGCCGCACCCACGACCAGCTCCTCATCCTGCCCGCCGCGACCTTCGTCCTCGGTGACACGGACGCCGAGGCGGAGGAGCTCTCGCGTGAGGTACGGCGCAAGCAGGTCAGCGGCGCCACGGCGATCAAGCACCTGGAGTTCGTCTGGAACCGCGACCTCTCCGCGTACGACCCAGAGGGCCCGCTGCCCGACATCGATCCGGACGTCGGTGAGCACACGATCGCCCGCGGACGTGCCCAGGTGCGGATGTACCGCGACCCGCTGGCCACCGCGCGGGAGTGGCGCGAGCTCGCTGCCGCGAACAAGTGGTCCATCCGCGACCTCGTCATCGAGACCGGCAACCGCCAGTCCTTCGTCGGCTCCCCGGCCACCGTCGCCGAGACGATCAACTCCTTCGTCCAGGCCGACGCGTCGGACGGCTTCATCCTCGTCCCGCACATCACCCCGGGCGGTCTCGACGCCTTCGCCGACACGGTGGTCCCGCTGCTCCAGGAGCGCGGCGTGTTCCGCACGGAGTACGAGGGAACCACCCTGCGCGACCACCTCGGCCTGGCCCACCCCGACTCCGGGGCGCGCCTGCCCGAGCCTGATCCCGAACCCGTACCCATACCCGTGCCCGCGACGGCCGACCACTGAGGAGGACCACCGACATGTCAGCCATCCCACTCGGCGTCCTCGACCTGGTCCCGGTCTCGTCCGGCTCCACGGCGGCCGCCGCACTGCACAACTCCATCGACCTGGCCCGGCAGACCGAGCGATTCGGTTACGCCCGCTACTGGTTCGCCGAGCACCACCTCAACCCGGGCGTGGCCGGTACCTCACCGGCGGTCGTCCTCGCCCTGACCGCCGCCGCGACCTCGACGATCCGGCTCGGGGCGGGGGCCGTACAACTCGGCCACCGCACCGCTCTGTCCACGGTCGAGGAGTTCGGCCTGATCGACGCGCTGCACCCCGGGCGCCTCGACCTGGGCCTCGGCCGCTCCGGCGGCAAGCCGCCCGGAACGCCCGCCGCCGCGCCGCCGACCGCGACCCCCGTCGTCGACGGCCACGCTCCCAACGGGCTGCGGATCCCGCCGCGGTTCTCCTACGAGCATCTGCTGGGCTCGCCCCGCGTCGCCCTCCAGCGCAAGCTGCTCCAGCAGCCGCACGCCCAGTCGCAGGACTACGGGGAGCAGATCGACGACATCCTCGCGCTGCTCGCGGGGACGTACCGCTCCGCGGACGGCATCGAAGCGCATGTCGTGCCCGGTGAGGGCGCCGACATCGAGGTGTGGATCCTGGGCAGCAGCGGCGGCCAGAGCGCGGACGTCGCGGGCCGCAACGGCCTGCCCTTCGCGGCGAACTACCACGTCAGTCCGGGGACGGTGCTGGAGGCCGCGGAGGGTTACCGCGCCGCGTTCAAGCCCTCCGACGTACTCGACGAGCCCTACGTCAGCGTCTCCGCGGACGTCGTCGTCGCCGAGGACGACGAGACCGCCCGCGAACTCGCCGCGGGCTACGGCCCATGGGTCCGCAGCATCCGCACGGCAGAGGGCGCCATCCCGTACCCGACACCAGAAGAAGCGCGCCGGCACGTCTGGACCGAGGCGGACCGGGCGCTGGTGGAGGACCGCACCGAAACCCAGTTCACCGGCTCCCCGGGACGCGTCGCCGACCAACTGGAACAGCTCCAGGAGGCCACCGGGGCGGACGAGTTGCTCATCACCACGATCACCCACGGCCACGCCGACCGGGTGCGCTCCTACGAACTCCTCGCGGAGGAGTGGCGGCGCAGGTGATCCTCGCCCTCGCCCTTTCCGGGCGAGGGCGAACAGCGAACACGTCATGGGGGGGGGAGGCGTCGGCAGCTCGGGGGCGGGTCCTTGCGGTACCGCGATGCGGGATCTTTATGTCCACATGGCGGAACCGGGTTGTCGGTGGCGCAAGGACCCGGTCAGGATGCACGCATGAACCCCGCCCTCGTATCCCGTCGCCACGTGGACCTTCTGCGTGTCTCGGGGATGCTGTGTCGGGCCATCTCCTTTTGTCGCGCGGCCTGTTGCTGAGCGCTCCACCGAGCCTCCGCAGCCCTTCACACCGCTGACGACCGCATGCGAGCGGACGTCGGCCGTCGCCGCACCTGACTCCTTCCTCAGCCCCGGACACCCGGGCAGCCCGGCACGCCCCTGCGCAGGACGCGGGGCGGCCCCGCCCGCGTCCGCTCTCTCCCGAGGTGCCCCAGCATGTCCTCCCCTGCTGCCCCCGTGCTGCACTGGTTCCTGCCCACCGGCGGCGACGGCCGCGACCCCGGCGGTGTCACCGCCGTCCAGGGCCGCACCGCCACCGCGACCCGACGCGCCGCCGACCTCGGCTACCTCGCCCAAGTCGCCCGCGCCGCCGAGCAGTCGGGCTTCGCCAAGCTGCTGACTCCCGTGGGCCTCGGCTGTGTGGACCCCTGGGTGGTGACCCCGGCCATCGCCGCGGTCACCGAGCGGATCGGCTTCCTCGTCGCCTTCCGGGCGGGCCTGGCCCGGCCGACGCTGCTCGCCCAGCAGGCCGACACCTTCCGCCGCCTGTTCGGCGACCGCATCGCGCTGAACGTGGTCACCGGCGGGGACCCGGCCGAGCAGCGGGCGTACGGCGACCATCTTCCCAAGAGCGAGCGGTACGTCAGGACCGGCGAACTCATGCGGGTCGTCGGCGAGTTGCTCGACGGCAAGCCGGTCGACCTCGAAGGCCGTCATGTGCGGGTGGAGGGCGCCCGACTGGATTCGCCCGCTACGGCTTCGCACGTCCCCCTCTACTTCGGCGGCGCCTCCCCGGCCGCCGAGGAGGTCGCGGCACGCCATGCCGAGGTGCAGCTCCTGTGGGGCGAACCGCCGGCCGCGCTCGCCGAACGCATCGCCAGGCTGAGCGCCAAGGCCGCACTCCTCGGCCGCACCCTGCGCTTCGGCCTCCGGCTGCACGTCATCACCCGTGACACCGCCGCCGAGGCGTGGGCGGAGGCCGACCGCGTCCTCGCCGGGTTCGACCCGGAGGCGGTCCGCGCCTCCCAGGAGCGCTTCGCCCGCATGGACTCCACCGGACAGGCCCGGATGACCGCCCTGCACGGCGGCTCTGCCGAAAACCTGACCGTCGCGCCCAACCTGTGGGCAGGCATCGGCCTCGTCCGCGAAGGCGCGGGCACCGCCCTGGTCGGCTCGCACGAGGAGGTCGCCCAGCGGCTCTTCGAGTACCGCGCGCTTGGCATCGACGAGTTCGTCCTGTCCGGCTACCCGCACCTCGAAGAGGCCTATCGGGTCGGCGAAGAAGTCGCTCCCCGGCTGCGCGCGCTCACGGAGGCAGCGGCGTGACCCTGCTCAAGAACACAGAACAGAGCACCCGATCCGTATCGGCGCCGGCGCCGAGGCCCGCACGGCGTACGTGGGCCACGGCAGCGCCCCTGCGCTGGACGGCGCTGCGGCTCCTGGCACTCGCCGTGCTGCTCGCCGCCTGGCAGGCGGTGGTCGCGGCCGGCGTCTGGCCTCGTGTCCTCGTGCCGTCGCCCGGGGACGTGTGGCACGCCTTCGTGCAGGCGTCGACCGTCCACGACGGGGTGCGCGGGTTCAGCGGCCACCTGCTCGGCGAGCACCTGGCCGTCTCGCTGCGCAGGATCGGCATCGGCACCGCGTACGCGGCCCTCGCCGGGATCCCGCTGGGGCTCCTTATCGGCGTGGTGAAACCGCTCGCGGTGGTCCTGGAACCGGCGGTCACCTTCCTCCGTACGCTGCCTCCGCTGGCGTACCTCTCGCTGCTCGTCATCTGGTTCGGCATCGACGAGACCCCGAAGATCTGGCTGCTCGTCATCGCCGCGCTGCCGCCCGTCGCGGCGGCCACTGCGGCCGCGGTACGCGGGGTGCCGGGCGACCTGGTGGAGGCGGCGCGGGCGCTCGGCGCGGGGCCCGTGTCGCTGCTCCTTTCCGTACGGCTGCCCGCCGCCCTGCCGGAGATCCTCACCGGTGTACGGATCGCGGTCGGCATCGCGTACACCTCGGTCGTCGCCGCGGAGACGGTCAACGGCGTACCCGGCATCGGCGGGATGATCCGCGACGCCCAGCGCTACAACCAGACCGACGTCGTCATCGCCGGGATCATCGCCATCGGCCTCTCCGGGATCCTCCTGGACGCGCTGTTCAAGGGGGTGGAGAGGGTGGCGGTGCCGTGGCGCGGCCGCGTCTGACCCCACGACCGCTTGCCCCGCCTCACCTTCCCGGCCTTCTCGCACCCTGCGGACTTCCCGCTCCACGTCAACGTACGAAGGAACGTCATGCCCTCATACCTCCGCCGCAGCACTCTCCTCGCCTCGGCCACCGCTCTGGTCGCACTGACCGCGACCGCCTGCGGTGACGGCGCCGATGCCGCATCCGGTGGCGGAAAGACCCAGGTCCGCATCGCCTACCAGGCCATACCCAACGCCGATCTGGTGGTCAAGAACCACAGACTTCTGGAGAAGGCGCTGCCGAAGGCCGAGGTGAAGTGGGTGAAGTTCGACTCGGGGGCGGACGTCAACACGGCGGTGATCGCCGGAGCGGTGGACTTCGCCCTTGCCGGGTCGAGCCCGGTCACGAAGGGGCTTTCGGCGCCGCTGAACATCCCGTACAAGGTGTTGTGGATCCATGACGTGATCGGCGAGAACGAGGCACTCGTCGCCAAGAAGGGCATCGATTCCGTCAAGGCGCTCAAGGGCAAGAAGATCGCCACGCCCTTCGGTTCGACCGCCCACTACTCCCTCCTCGCCGCACTGGACTCGGCCGGTCTCAAGGCCTCCGACGTGTCGCTCGTCGACCTTCAGCCGCAGGACGCGCTCGCCGCCTGGCAGCGCGGTGACATCGACGCCGCGTACGTGTGGACGCCCACCCTCACCGACCTGGAGAAGGACGGGAAGGTACTGATCACCAGCCGCCGGCTCGCCGAGCAGGGCAAGCCCACCGCTGACCTCGGCGTGGTCACCGACGCGTTCGCGGCCGAGCACCCGAAGATCGTCGATGCCTGGCTCAAGGCGGAGGACCAGGCCGTCAAACTGGCCAAGAGCGACCCCGAAAAGGCCGCGGAGGCCATCGGCGCCGAGCTGAACCTCAGCCCCGACGCGGCCCGGAAGCAGCTTGCCCAACTGGTGCTGCTCACCGCCGATCAGCAGCGGGGAGCCGACTACCTCGGCAGGCCCGGCGCTCCGGGAGCCCTCGCCGGAAACCTGCACGACGCGGCCGGCTTCCTCAAGGCGCAGAAGGCCATCGACGCGGTCCCGGACCGGTCGGCCCTCGAGAAGGACCTCGCGGTGAAGGAGCTGGCCCGTGTCGCAGGCTGAGACCGGGCAGACGGAGACCGGGCATGCGGAGACCGGCTCGACCGCGTCCGCCGACATCGAACTGTCGGGCGTCAGTGTCCGCTACGGCACGGCCAAGGAGCCGGTGACGGCGGTCTCCGATGTGTCCCTGACCGTGGAGACCGGCGAGTTCGTGGTGCTCGTCGGGCCGTCCGGGTGCGGCAAGACGACGCTCCTGAGGCTGGTGGCCGGCTTCGAGCGGCCCGCCACCGGGACGGTGCAGGTGCGCCGGAAGGTCGGTGTCGTCTTCCAGCAGCCGCGCCTCTTCCCCTGGCGCACGGTGGGCGGCAACCTCTCCTTCGCGCTGGCACGGCACGGTGTCGTACGAGGTGAACGTGGTTGCCGGGTCCAGGAGTTGCTGTCCTTGGTCGGGTTGCCGGGCATGGCGGGACGCCGTACCTGGGAGCTCTCGGGCGGACAGCAGCAACGCGTGGCCATCGCACGGGCCCTGGCCACCCAACCGCAGATCCTGCTCATGGACGAGCCGTTCGCCGCGCTGGACGCGCTCACCCGTGAACGCCTGCAGGAGGAGGTCAGGACTCTGGCGGCCGTCACGGGGACGACCGTCCTGTTCGTCACGCACTCCGCGGAGGAAGCCGTACTGCTCGGCTCCCGGGTCCTGGTGATGGCCGCGGGCCCGGGGCGCGTGATCGACGAGGTGGCGGTCCCCCTGCCGCGCGCGGCGACGACCGACGTGGCCGCCTTGCGGGGAGCGCCCCGGTTCGCGGCCCTGCGTGCCGAACTCGCGGCCGCCACACGCGACGCGGCGGCGGCCTGACCGAGGGAGCTATCCGTTCCGGCCCCCGACCACGATCGTCCGCGCGATGTCCAGCGTGAGGCGTTGCCAGGGGTCCTGGGGGTCGCGGGACGCGATGTCGCGGACGCGGCGCAGGCGGTAGCGGACGGACTGGGGGTGCAGATCGAGAGCGCGGGCCGCGGCGTTGGCCGAGCCCGTGTCGATGTACGCGGTGAGGGCTTCCAGGAGGTGGCGCCGGGCGCTGTCGACGAGGGGGCCGAGGACGATGCGGCCGATCTGGTCGGGACTCACCACGGGATGGCCCGCGAGCAGGGCGAGAACGTGTGCGTCGGCATCGGTGAGGACCCGGTCGGGGTGATGTGCGTGCGGGGGAGCGGTGTCCAGCGCGCCCGCGGCGAGCCGGTGGGCGACGGCCACGCGGTCCAGGCTCTCGCCCGAGATCACGCAGCCGCGCCAGGCGTGCTTGCGCAGGACCTCGGGCACGGCGTCGGCGGACGCGGCGGGAAAGAGGAGTACGGCGCGCGATCCGTGGGTGGTCGCCAGGGACGTGCCGCGGGTTCCGCCGCCGTCGAGTGCCGTGAGCAGTGCGGTCGACGTGGCGAGAGAGATGTCGGACGAGCCGCCGTCCAGGGCTCGGGCGTCCACCGGTTCCGCGACCAACAGGCAGTAGCGCTCCGGGAGTTGCACACCCAAGCGTGATGCTCGTGCGCCGAGCGCGCCCAGCGACGCGTGGCGGCCCGCGATCAGGTCGTCGAGCAGCAGCTGCAGAGATCTGTCGCGGTCACCCGTGAGGCGCTCGCTGGTGGCCGCGTACGCCGTCGTCATCTCCTCGGAGATGGTGTCCATGGCGGTGAGCAGCAGTCGGGTCAGGGCGAAGGCGTCCTGCGCGGACAGCCGCGGCGCGCGGGCCGCGACCTCGTTCGCGAGTACCGCGGCCGCGACCCGGTAGGCGCGGAGCACGGCCTGCAAGGGGCGGCCGTCCGCCGCCCGCGCCGCCGCGATCCCGCGGAAGCGCCGCAGATCGGCGTCACCGATCACGCCGCCCGTCACCCAGTGGTCGAGGAGGCGGTCCGTTGCCCAGGCCGCGATGGCCCGCACCTCGGGGAACCGGCTGCCGTCCAGCGCCGTGTACGCCGGAACCTGTTCATGCACGGCGTCGACGATCGCCTCGACGAGGCGGGGATCGGCCAGGAGTTCCTGCCGGACGCGTTCCCGCTTGTTTGTCACAGGGTGATGATCCCATCGGAAAAGAGTGCGTACGACCATGGACGGGGCTTGTCACGGTGGCAAGGATCGTCGGGTGGGCAGTGCTGTGCTTCGCAGTCGCACGCTGCCTTCCGCTGTCGCACGCAGTCTTCAGGCCACCGGACGGGACCCACCACATGACGACGACGCCGAACTGGGCGGACTTCCAGTACGAGATCTACCTCAACGGCATGACTGGCGCCGTACCCCGCCTGCCCACCGACCTGACCCGCCTGGAGGAGCTGACCGAACAGCGCCTGGGTCCGGGACCGGTCGGCTACGTCTCCGGAAGCGCGGGCAACGGCAGCACCGCACGCGCCAACCGTGCGGCCCTCGAGCGGCGCCGGATCGTGCCGCGCATGCTCCGTGACGTGCACGAACGCGATCTGTCCGTGGACGTCCTGGGCCACCGGCTGCCCGCGCCGCTCGCCCTCGCGCCCGTCGGCGTCCTGTCGATCATGCATCCGGAGGGCGAGTCGGCCGCCGCCCGCGCGGCCGCGGCCCGCGGCGTCCCGTTCATCCTGTCCTCCGCGTCCAGCACCCCCATGGAGCAGGTCGCCAAGGAGATGGGGGACGCGCAGCGGTGGTTCCAGCTGTACTGGGCCAAGGACCGTGACGTCACCAAGAGTTTCCTGGACCGGGCGAAGGCCTCCGGGTTCACGGCGCTGGTCGTCACGCTCGACACGCCGCTCCTCGCCTGGCGGCCGCGCGACCTGGACCAGGCGTATCTGCCCTTCCTGCACGGCGTGGGCACCGCCAACTACTTCAGTGACCCGGCGTTCCTGGCGGGCCTCGCCAAGCCCGTGCACGAGGACCCGAACGCCGCCGTGATGCACTTCGTGGGCATGTTCGCCGACCCCGCGAAGACCTGGCCCGACCTGGCGTTCCTGCGCGAGAACTGGGACGGTCCGATCGTGCTCAAGGGCGTCCTGCATCCGGACGACGCACGCCGCGCCGCCGACGCGGGCATGGACGGCGTGGTGGTCTCCAACCACGGTGGCCGCCAGGTCGCGGGCTCCGTCGCGGCGGCCGACGCGCTGCCCCGCGTCGTGGAGGCGGTCGGCGACCGGCTCTCCGTCCTGTTCGACAGCGGTATCCGCACCGGTGACGACATCTTCAAGGCGCTCGCCCTGGGCGCCGAGGCCGTCCTGGTGGGACGGCCGTACGCCTATGGGCTCGGTCTCGACGGCCAGGCGGGCGTCGACCACGTGATCCGCTGTCTGCTCGCCGAGCTCGACCTCACCCTTGCCCTGTCCGGACACGCCGGACCCGCCACCCTCACCCCCGACGACCTGATCGAGGAGACCGCATGACCGCCGTGAAGAACGTCCTGGCCATCGTCTCGCCCCACGTGGGCGGCCGTGCGGCGGGAGGCGCCCTCGCCGGGCTGCTCCCCGCCACGGCGCATGTCACCGTCGTCGAGTCGGCCGACGAGGACCCCACGGCCCTGCGCGAGGCGCACGTCATCGTCACCGGCCTCGCGCCCGTCACCGCCGAGCACATCGCGGCGGCCCCGGCCCTGGAAGTCGTCCAGTGCGCGAGCCACGGCTTCGACTACGTCGACCTGGAGGCGGCCCGCTCGCGCGGAATCTCCGTCTGCTCGATCGGCTCCAGCGGCGCCGAGAAGCAGAACGTGGCCGAGCAGACCTTCGCCCTCATGCTCGCCCTCGCCAAGCAGCTGATCCCGGCGCACACCGCGCTGACCGAGGCGGACTGGGCACTGCCGCGCCTCCAGCAGTCGATCACGGAGCTCTCCGGCAAGACGCTCGGCATCGTCGGGCTCGGCCACATCGGCGAGGAAGTCGCCCGCCGGGCGGTCGTGTTCGACATGAGCATCGTCTACGCCGGTCCGCGCCCCCTGGACGCGGAGACGGAGGCCCGCCTCGGCGGCGCGCGCCACGTCGAACTCGACGAACTCCTCCGTACGTCCGACTACGTCAGCCTGCACGCCCCGCTCACCGAGCGCACGCGTCACCTCCTGGACGCCGAACGCCTCGCCCTCCTGAAGCCGACGGCCTTCGTCATCAACACGGCACGGGGTGCGCTCATCGACCAGGACGCTCTTGCCGACGCGCTCACGGCCGGGAAGCTGGCCGGCGCCGGCATCGACGTCTTCGACCCCGAACCGCCCACCGCGGCCCTGCGCCTGCTGAAGGCGCCGAACGTGGTGCTCTCGCCGCATGTGGCGGGTGTGACCCGTGAGACGCTCGTCCGCATCGCCCTCGCGGCGATCCAGAACGTCGCGGGCCACCTGGAGGGCAAGCCGCTGGGCGACGTGGTGTCCTGATCCGCCGTCATCGGCCGGTGGTGGCAGTGCCCGTGGAGCCGCTGCCACAACCGGCCGTGACCGTGCCGGTGATCTACCAGATCGCGCCGACCCACTCGGGGTGGTCGACGAACGGGTTCCGGTTGTGCTGGAACTGGTCGTAGATGGCCTGGTTGCGGTTCTTCTCGAACGCGTCCGGCGGGTCCTCGTCATTCCACTGCTTCAGTACGGAAAGACGCCCGATGGCGGGCGCGCTGCCGTTGTCGACCTTGTCGTTGGGCTCCAGGTCGGCGAAGCCGTCCTCGCCGTCGTAGCGCACGGCCATGTAGAGGATCATGCGGGCCACGTCGCCCTTGACCGCGTCGCGGGGCTCGAAGGAATCGGCGTCGGTGTAGTTGCCGGGCGCCTCGCCGACCTCGCTGCCGCCGTTGTCGAAGTCCTTGTTGCCGCGGGTGCTGTTGACCGAGACGTCCGTCGGCCGCAGGTGGTGGATGTCGGTGCCGGGGCCGGTGGCGGTGCCGAAGTCGCCGTGGGACTTCGCCCAGGTGTGCTCGCGGTTCCACTGGTCCGGGTCGCCGCCGTTGCTGTCCTTGCTCTGCGAGCGCCCGGTGTAGAGCAGGATCACGTTGCTGCTGTTGGCCGGATCCTCGTCGGTGACCTTCAGGGCGTCCCAGACCTGGTCGTACGACAGCTTGGTCTGGTCGCTGACGATGGTGTGCAGGGCGCTCTTCAGCTCCGGACCGGTCTTGCCGAGCGCATCCTTGTAGTACGTGTCGTCGTAGGCGCCGGCGGACGCGGCGGGCGGCGTGGGGGCCGTGGTCGTGGCGTCCGCGGCGGCCGGAACGGTGATCCCGACGAGAACCGCGGCCGCCGTCATGGCCAGCGGTTTCCAGTGACGTATGTGAGGGACGGGCATGTGGGGGGTGTCCTCTCCCGGAGACTCGCGAACACCCGCGGATCCCTCCGAAGGGACCCGCGTTCTACGCGAGTTGACAAGTGGGCCAACGGGAGAGTGGCACGGTTGAGCGCATCACTGTATGAACGTTGTGGGTCGACTGTGTGACGATGTCGTGGACACGACATGCGCGGCGAACGGGTACATCTCAGGACGCGCGTACGCCGTCGAGCACGGTGGAGACGGTGCGCCGGGCGAAGTCGTCGTCCAGCGGCAGGCGACGGAAGACCGCGCGCAGCCAGACCGCGCCGGCGAGCAGGTCCATCAGGGTCATCGTGTCGGTGTCCGGCGGCAGTTCGCCGCGCTCGACGGCGCGGTCGATCACCGCCTGCTCGCGCGCGAGACGGTCGGCGAAGAACCCCTGGATGTAGGTGGCGAGCCCGGGATCGCTCACCGCCGCCCCCAACGCGGCTTGTGCGACGGCACCCGACGCCCTCGCGGTGAGCAGTCGTACGAGGCTGCCGACGAGCTGCTCCAGATCGCCCCGGAGGTGCCCGGTGTCGGGAATCGGCAGGTCCAGGAGCGGCGCGTCGATGAGGGCGGCGCCGAGGAGCGCGGACTTCGACGGCCACCAGCGGTAGATCGTCGTCTTGTTGACGCCGGACTCCTCCGCGATGCCCTCGATCGTCATGGACTCGAAGCCGTCGCGGGCGAGGGCCTTCAAGGTGGCGTCGAAGATCTGCGGCTTGCGTCGCGGGCCGTCGCCGCGGGTGGGGCGCGGGCGGTGATGCGTCGTCATGCCCGGAGCCTAATGCAACACAACGGTGCGTTGCATACATGGGATCGGAGGGTTACGGTCGACGAAAGCGCAACGCACCGTTGCGTTTGTGGGGAGGAGACACCATGGAGCAGTCGTTGCTCACCGACGTGGAGCGGGAGTTGGGCGTGGGTGGTGCGGGCGAACCGGTCGCCGACGTCGCGGGGACGGTCGACCGGCTGCGCGCGACGTTCGCCGCCGGCCGGACGCGACCGACGGCCTGGCGACGGCATCAACTGCGCGCTCTGCGTGCCCTGCTGACCGAGCAGGCGCCCGCGCTGGCCGCCGCGCTCGCCACCGACCTGGGCAAGAGCCCGGTGGAGACGCACACATCGGAGCTGGGCTTCGTCATCAACGAGATCGACCACACCCTGCGCCACCTGGAACGCCGGCTGCGCCCGCGCCGCGTCCCGGTCCCGGTGGCGCTGCTCCCGGCCCGCGCCCGGACGGTGCGCGAACCGCTCGGCGTGGTCCTGGTCATCAGCCCCTGGAACTACCCGGTGATGCTGGGACTCGCACCCCTGGTGGGCGCCCTCGCCGCGGGGAACTGCGCCGTGCTCAAGCCGAGCGAACTGGCACCGGCGACCTCCGCCGCGCTGGCCCGCCTCCTGCCCCGCTTTCTGGACCCGAGCGCCGTCGCGGTCGTCGAGGGCGCGGCGTCGCGGACCACGGCCCTCCTGGAGCAGCGTTTCGACCACATCCTCTACACGGGCAACGGCACAGTGGGCCGCATCGTCATGGCGGCCGCAGCCCGGCATCTCACCCCCGTCACCCTGGAACTGGGCGGAAAATGCCCGGCCCTTGTCGAGCCGGGCGCCGATCTGGCCGCCGCCGCGCGCCGGATCGCCTGGGGCAAGTTCCTCAACGCGGGGCAGAGCTGCACCGCCCCCGACCACGTCCTGGCGATCGGCGGCACGGCAGAACCGCTGGCCCACCACCTCGCCGACGCGATCACGTCCATGTACGGCACCGACCCCGCCCGCAGCCCCGACTACGGGCGCATCATCGACGACCGGCACTTCGACCGGCTCACCGCCCTGCTCGGCGACGGCCGCGTGGTGACCGGCGGCGCGCACGACCGGGCCACCCGCTACCTCGCGCCGACCGTGCTCGCCGACGTCGACCCGGCCGCCCCCGTGATGTCCGAGGAGATCTTCGGACCCATCCTGCCGGTCCTGTCCCTGCCCGATCTGGACGCGGCCATCGCCTTCGTCAACGCCCGACCCAAGCCGCTCGCCCTGTACGCGTTCACGCCGCACCGGCAGACCCGGCGCCGGCTGCTCGAAGAGACATCGTCGGGCGCGGTCGGCTTCGGGCTCCCCAACGCCCATCTCACCGTGCCGGGCCTGCCCTTCGGCGGTGTGGGGGAGAGCGGCTTCGGCAGCTATCACGGCCGGTACTCGGTCGAGACCTTCAGCCACGCGAAGGCCGTCCTCCACAAGCCGCTGGCTCCCGACACCATGCGAGCGGCCTACCCGCCCTTCACCGCGGCCAAGGAGCGGCTGATCCGCCGCTTCATGTGAGCGGGGCGGGCGAGCTACAGGGGCCGGACGGTGAGGATCTGCTGGGCGTGGCCGACCGGGCCGTGGACGTCGTGCAGGACGGTGCTGGTGATTCCCTGGCCCGTCGGGCCGAACGTCACCGTGGTGTCGAGACCCGTCCAGCCGCCCTCGGGCTGACGGTGCAGGTGGACGGTGAGGTCGACGTTGGGGAACATCCAGGCGGTGGGCGGCTGGCGTACGGCGATGCCGTTGGCGGTGTCCACGAGGGCGATGTACGACGCGAGGGGGCTCGCGGTCTGCCCGGCGACGAGGTCGAGCGGGGTGGAGATCCACGCCGTCGTCCGGCCCGGCTGCGGGGGAGTGACGGGGCGGACGTCCACGGAGGCGATGTATCCACCCGGCCACAGGGAAGCCATGGGCCAGGACTCCAGCGCCTCGGGAGAGGTGAGCTTGTCGGCGCCGCCGCCCGCGACGGAACCGGTGTCGCCGGCGGCGAGGAGCCAGGCCCTGGCCCGTACCACCGGCCGCCCTGCCATTAGCACGACGGCTTCGACCAGTTCGATGGTGCGGCCGGGACGCATGGTCTCCACCTGGATCTCACACTCGTCCAGGGCGAGGCGTCCCAGGATGTCGAAGCTGATCCGCGACATGACGAGGCCGCTGCCGGGGCGGGCGGCCAGGTACCGGTCGATGGCGTGGACGGTGAGGCCGCCGAGCGGGCTGAAGTGCTGCTCGTCGGTGTCCCAGGCGCCCCCGGCATGGGAAGTGGGCTTGTAGCGGTGCTCGTCGATGGGTTCGTAGTAGCTGCCGGTGTTCAACGGTGCTTCCCTCTCGGCCTTGCGGATGCGGTACGGGACGGCCCCAGGGTGCCGAACCGTACGGGTCCCGGTATCCGAAGATCGTACTGACCGAGGGGCCGGCTGCGGAGGGGAGCGGCCGGTTATCGCAGGCTGTTGAGGTAGTGCTCGCCGATGTCACGCAGGCGGTGCGCGGCGGAATCGTGGGCCGTCAGGGCGCGGGCGTTGCGCCAGAACCGGTCGAGCCCGGGGTCGGACGCGGGCGAGGGAGCGTCGGGGGTGAGTTCCAGGACACGGGTGGTGATGTGCAGGGCGGACCGGGTGGTGACCGCTTCGGCCGCGGCCACGAGGAACGCGATGTCGGCACGCTCGTCGGCGTCGAGTGCGGGCCCGGTCTCCAGGCCGCGGGCCAACGCCTCCGTCGCGCGGTCCACCACGGCGGCAGCGCTGTGCGCGGCCGTCGCCAACTCCCCGTAGGCCAGCAGCAGATAAGGGTCCGCGTGAGGCGGCCCGCAGTCCCCGCCGGAGTCGAGCGCACCCATCAGGGCGGGGCGCGGCAGCGCACGGCTGATGTCCCGCGCCTCGGCGAGCGCGCCCTCCGCGTTGCCGAGACCGACCTGGACGAGCAGCAGACGGCGGGCCAGCGGGGCGAGCGCGGTGAACGGCGCGATCTCGTGTTCGTCGACGGGAACAGTGCCGAGCACCTGGTGAGCGGCGACCGGTACGTCGTCGTAGCTGACGCCGCCCGCACCGCTCAGACGCTGCCCGAGCAGATCGTGCGCCGGTTCGGCGCGGACGCCGGGGTGGGCCGGGTCCACCTGGACGACCACCCACTCGCCGCTGTCCGTGCGCCGCGCCGTGTGGACGAGCCGGTCCGCGACGGCGACGCCCGCGGTCGAGGGCCGTCTTCCGTGCAGGACGTACCCGTCGGCTGCCGGGGTCAGCGCGAGGCCGGTTCCCGTCTGCGCGTCCGGCAGTTCGATGTCACCTCCCCAGAGCCACTGTTCGCGTACGGCACGCAGTTCGAGGGCCGCGGCGTCCGCGGGCGTGGCGAAGAGGCGCGGGCTCCATGACAGGGCGTGGTGATGCGCGAGGAGTTCGGCGATGGAGCTGTCCGCCGCCGCGATGTCCCTGATCGCCGTACAGGCCGTACGCCAGTCGGTGCCCCGGCCGTCCGGACCGTCCTGACCGGAGGGCGTCAGGAGTGCGGGCAGTCCCGCCTCACGCAGCCGCGAAACCTCGTCGAGCGGAGGTTTGCCCGCCCGGTCGCGCAGGTCCGCGTCGACGGCGAGATCGTCGGCGAGTTCCCGGACGACGCGCGGCGAGGCGGAGGGGAGCAGCGTTGTCACGGCGACGCCTCACAGATTCCTAGTTTCCCTACCTGATTGATAGGAATAGTGCTGGTGAACTCCCGTCGCTACAAGGGGGCGTTCAAGGGGCGGACTGGCTCGTCTCGCCAGATGGGACCACGGAGCCCGTCCGGACGGCGGTCCCGGCCGCCGCTGCTCGCCGGTGCGCCTGAAATTCGGTTACGGGAGCGCGGCCGTCGTGCCTAACATCCGGCCATGCCGAGACCCTCCGGATTCACCTACGAGCAGCGCCCCGACGGCAGCGTCACGATCACCCATCACGGACGTGACGCCGGCACGTTGCGCGGTGCGCGTGCCGAGAAGTTCATCGCCGAGGTCGAATCGGGCGACGCCCAGCTGGTGATGGCCCGCTGGACGGGCGCGTACAAGCACGGCAACGAACGCACGGCACGCAACCACCCGCGCAATCGGCGCTAGGCCGACGCCCGAGGGGGCACGGGGCGAGGCGGTGCTGCCCGGTGGGCGGCTAACGTGTCCGGCGGCACGGCGAACGGCGCCGCATCGGAGTGGGAGTTGACCAGTTGACTGAACGGTTGATCGGGCAGCGCCCCACGCTGGAGGACGTGGCGCGGTGGGCCGGGGTGTCGAAGTCCACGGTGTCACGGGTGATCAACGGTGAGCCGAAGGTGCGGCCCGCGGTCGCCGAACGCATCCGGAAGGCGGTGGACGAGCTCGGCTACGTACCGAACCAGGCCGCCAGAAGGCTGGTCACCCGTCGCAACAACGCCGTCGCCGTGGTGGTGACGGAACCGCAGAACCGGCTCTTCGTCGACCCCTGGTTCGACCGTCACCTTCGCGGCATCCGGCAAGAGCTCGTACAGCACGGGGTCCAGCCCGTCCTTCTCTTCATCGAGGAGCATGACGACTATCCGCGCGTCGGCAACTTCCTGGGCGGCGGTCACGTCGACGGCGCCCTGCTGTTCTCGCTGCGTGCGGACGACCCGCTGCCGGACATGGTGGAGCAGATGGGGCTGCCCGCTGTCTTCGGCGGACGCCCGGCCCTCGGCTCCGGACACCGCAGTGACGTCTACACGTACGTCGACGCCGACAATCGCGGTGGTGCCCGGGAAGCGGTTCGGCACCTCGTGTCGCTGGGACGGCGTCGTATCGCGACGATCAGCGGGCCGCTCAACCAGGCGTCCGCGATCGACCGCCTCGACGGATACCGCGACGTCCTGCCTGACGCTCCGTCCCGTCTTCTCGCCGAGGGTGACTTCACCTTGCGCGGAGGCGCGGACGCCATGGCACGGCTGCTGGATCGCACACCGGATCTGGACGCGGTGTTCGTCGCCTCGGACCTGATGGCTTCGGGTGCCCTGCGGACCCTGCGGGAACACGGCCGCTCCGTGCCTGGGGACGTGGCCGTCGTCGGCTTCGACAACCTCACGCCCCTCGCCGAGACCACGGAGCCACCGCTCACGACGGTGCACCAGGACATCGAGGAGATGGGACGGCTGATGGCACGGCTGCTGTGCGACCGAACGGCGCACCAACCGCAGGCCGGAGAGGGCTCCCGTTCCCTGCCGTCCGTGGTCACTCCCACACGTCTGGTCCTACGGGATTCGGCCTGAGCGCGCGTTCTCGGACGGAATTCGGCCTGAGCGCGCGGTCACGGATTCGTCCAGGCCGCCGGGTCCGCGGCGAGCTCCGTGACCGGGGTGGGCAGTTCGGCGGCGGCGACGTCGGCCAGGGAGACACCCTCAAGGATCTGGCGGACGTTCGCCCGCAGCGCGATCCACAGCGGCAGCAGCGATTCCGCGGGCCCGCTGTAGGCCAGCTCCGGAGGGCGTACCCCGCGCACCGACACCAAGGGGCCCTCCACGACGCGGATGACGTCCGCGATGCTGATGCGGTCGGCGGGCCGGGCCAGGCGGTAGCCGCCGTTGCCGCCGCGCTGGCTGAGGACGAGCCCGCCGCGCCGCATGTCGTTGAGGATGCCCTCGAGGTACTTGTGCGGGATGTCCTGGGCGTCCGCGATGGCCTCGGCCTTCAGCGGCCCGTCGTCCTGGCACGCGGCGAGTTGCAGCGCGGCACGTACCGCGTAGTCCGCCCTGGCTGAGATCCGCATGGCCGCATTATGCTGCACCGCCCTGAACGGGACGGATCGCCCCCGGACCCCGGGTCGCTGTCGCCGCGGGCTTCCGAGCAGCGGATCGTCCCGCGCGCCGGGCTTCTGGCGAGGCGTGGCCGCAGGCGCCGTCTCCGCGGTGTCGGGCGCGTTGCAGGGTCGTGAAGCGGGCGGGGCAGAGCTTGACCGTGCTTCCGGCAGACGGCCATGCTCCAGGACATGACCGCGATGACTCCTCTTGTCCCGCGGCTCCACGTAGACCTGGGCCGCCTCGCCTCCGCGGCGTGTCGTCTGCGCGTGGCCTGACCGCCGCTTTCGTACTCGGCGGCTGCCGGTGTCTGCGCCGGTGTCCGTGAAGGTATCTGTGCCGTTGCCGTTGCCGTTGCCGTGCCGCTTTCGCGCCGCAGGCCGATCTCCCTCTCCCTCTCTCGCTCGCACGCCGCAACGCGGCCGCGAGTGAGCCCCATCGGCCTGCGCTGCCCTTCACCCACCCGTCCCACCAGCACCCAACACCCGCCCCACCGAAGGGATTTCGACCCATGACATCCGCACCCGTAGTGGAGACCACGCCCAACCCGACCGCGCCCCTCACCGTCCAGAAAGTGGGCGGCCGCATCGGCGCGGTGCTGTCCGGGGTCCGCTTGGGCGGTGACCTGGACGAGGTGACGGTGGCCGCCGTACGCGCCGCGCTCCTCGAGCACAAGGTTGTCTTCTTCCGCGACCAGCAGCATCTCGACCCGGAGAGCCACGAAGCCTTCGCCCGGCTGCTCGGCACCCCCGTAGCCCACCCCACCGTGCCGTCCGTGGACGGCCGTTACGCCCTCGGCATCGACAACGACCGTGGCGGCCGCGCCAACCAGTGGCACACCGACGTCACGTTCGTGCCCGCCTACCCGGCCTTCTCCATCCTCCGCGCCGAGGTCATCCCGCCCTACGGCGGCAACACCCTGTGGTCCAACACCGCTGCCGCGTACCGGGATCTGCCCGAGCCGTTGCGGGTCCTCGCCGACAGCGTGCGCGGCGTGCACACGAATGACTACGACTACGCCGCCACCCGCCCCGAAGCCACCTCCGCGGCGCTCGATCAGCACCGCAAGGTGTTCACCGCCGTCAAGTTCCGGACCGAGCACCCGGTGGTCCGCGTCCACCCCGAGACCGGTGAACACACCCTGGTCCTGGGCAACTTCCTGCAGAAGCTCAGCGGTTTCCGGGCCGCCGACTCCCGCGCCCTGATCGACGTACTCCAATCCCACGTGGAGCGGCCGGAGAACACGGTCCGCTGGCAGTGGCGCGCGGGCGACGTGGCCATCTGGGACAACCGCGCGACGCAGCACTACGGAGTCGACGACTCCGACGACCACGAGCGCACCCTGCGCCGCGTCACCATCGACGGCGACGTCCCGATCGGCGTCGACGGCCGGCGCTCGGTGCTGCTCGCCCCGGAGTCCGTGCCCGCGCCCGGCCATGGAATCGCCTCCGGCGCATCGACGGACGGCGTGGTCGCGGAGGTCTGAGCCGGGGCACTCCGTGTCCCCTTCGGCCATGATTCGCCTCGCCTTCAATAAACCTGCACATCGAATGCGCAGCCCAGTCACGCCATTCGGCGAATACTCCCCGCGCGGTCCTTGTGTATTGACCACAGAACTTTCGCTTTGATGCGAGAGTGTCCGCTTTGGTGGAGGGAGTCCTTCCGCTCGCGGGATTTCCTTCTGTGAATCTTGTGAAGGAGCTGCTCCCGCGCGGTGAACACGCCTGCACGCAGCGGTGATTCGATGCCACGAGGGCTGCCGACCGTCGTCACATCGATTGGATGTACGACCTGCGAACGTGCTTTGATCCTGGCCACCGCGGAATTCGCACATCAGGTTCCGCAGTGTTGGAAACACCTTTTGCACCATTCATGAGAAGGGCAGCTCACACCATGAACTACACCCCCCAGGTCGAGACCCTCGAGATTTCCGACGCCGACCTCGACAACGTCTCCGGTGGCCTCGTCGCCGGTGTCGCGGGCAACGTCACCAGCACCGTTGACTCCATCGCCCCCGTCTCGGGCGTCGTCGGCGGCGTCGTCGGCACCGTCGAGGGCGTCACCGGCCTCAACACCGGCGCCGTCACGGGCCTGGCCTCCGGCCTGACCGCCGGTCTCTGAGCCTTCGCTCACTGAGACGCCAAGATTCGTGAGCCCCGGAACCATTGGTTCCGGGGCTCACGGACGCCACAGGCAAAGTAAGGGAAGCGTTCCGTGCAGTTCCGCCAACAGGCCCTGTCCAAACTGCAGTCGCCCGAGGAACTCGACCTGCCGGTGCGCTACGCCCGACCCCAGGGCCTGCTCGTGCTCGCCGTCACCGTCGTCGTCATGGCCGCCGCGAGCGTCTGGGCCGTGACCGGCTCGATCTCCTCCACGCTCCGCGCGCCCGGCATCCTCACCCACGGCCAGGGCAGTTACGTCCTGCAGAGCCCCGTCACCGGACAGGTGACGCGCGTCCTCGCCGAAGAGGGAAAGCGGGTCGCCGCCGGCGCTCCCGTGCTCAAGGTCCGTACGGACCAGGGAGACAAGGTCGTACGCTCCATCGCCGCGGGCCGCGTGACCACCCTGGTCGCCAGGATCGGCACCGTCGTCACCACCGGCGCCGACGTCGCGACCGTCGAGCGGGTCTCGGGCACCGACGACCCCCTCCTCGCGATGCTCTACGTACCGGCGGACAGTGCGGCGACCGTCCCCGTCGGCGCCTCGGTGGACCTCACCGTCCAGTCCGTTCCCACGGAGGAGTACGGCAAGCTGCGCGGCCGCGTGAAGGCGATCGGGCGAGCGGCCCAGAGCGAACAGAAGATCAGCGGGTTCCTCGGGGACAAGGCCCTGGCCGGGCAGTTCACCAAGGACGGGCCGCCCGTGGCCGTCCTCGTGAGCCTGGAGAACTCCTCCGCCACCAGGTCCGGCTACAAGTGGTCGTCCGCCGACGGCCCGCCCTTCACCCTCGACTCCATGACTCTGACCAGCGGCGCCTTCCACCTCGCCGAGCAGCGCCCGATCGATTGGCTGCTTCCGTGACCGCACCGCACCCCTCCCCGGCGCACCAGCAGCAACTGCCGCCGCCCGGCGGGCGCCGCAGGCACCGCCCCGAACCCCAGCGCGGCCGCCGCCGCGCCGCCCCGCGCCCCGCGTCGAAGGGCAAGCGGCAGAAGACGGTCCGTACGCCCACCGTTCTGCAGATGGAGGCCGTGGAGTGCGGCGCCGCCGCGCTCGCCATGGTCCTCGCCCACTACGGACGGCACGTCCCGCTGGAGGAGCTGCGCATCGCGTGCGGCGTGTCCCGCGACGGCTCGCGGGCCAGCAACCTCTTGAAGGCGGCGCGCAGTTACGGCTTGACGGCCAAGGGCATGCAGATGGAACCGGCCGCGCTCGCCGAGGTGAAGGCGCCCGCGATCCTCTTCTGGGAGTTCAACCACTACGTCGTCTACGACGGCGCGGGCCGTCGCTTCGGACGGCGCGGCGTGCACATCAACGACCCGGACAAAGGCCGTCGCTTCGTCCCCTCGGAAGACTTCGACACCAGCTTCACCGGCGTCGTCCTCGTCCTGGAGCCGGGCGAGAACTTCCGCCCGGGAGGCCGCAGGCCCGGCGTCATGCGGGCGCTTCCCGCGCGGCTGCGCGGCACCACCGGCACGATGCTCGCCGCGCTCTTCGCCAGCCTGCTGCTCGTCGCGGTCGGGGCGGCACTGCCCGCGCTCAGCCGGACGTACATCGACCTGTTCCTGATCGGTCATCAGACGTCTCTGCTGGGCGCCCTGTTCGCGTCGATGGGCGCGATGGTGGCGCTCACCGTCGTCCTCACCTGGCTGCAACAGGCGAACCTGCTGCGCGGCCGCATCATCTCCTCCACGCTGAGCAGCGCCCGCTTCCTGCGCCACCTGCTGCGCCTGCCCGTCACGTTCTACGCCCAGCGCAGCCCCGCTGACCTGGTCCAGCGCCTCGCCTCGAACGACGCGGTCGCCGAGACCCTGGCCCGCGACCTGACGGCCGCGGGCGTGGACGGCATCGTCGTACTCCTCTACGCGGCCCTGCTGTGGACGTACGACCCCCAGCTCACCCTGGTCGGCGTCGGCATCGCCCTCCTGAACATCGTCGCGATGCGCATCGTCATCCGGCTGCGGGCCACCGGCACCCAGAAGCTGCGCGCCGACAGCGCCAAGCTCACCAACACCTCGTACACCGGGCTCCAGTTGATCGAGACGATGAAGGCCACGGGAGGCGAGAACGGCTACTTCCGGCGGTGGGCAGGCCAGCACGCCACCACCCTGGAGGAGCAGCAGCGCCTCGGTGTGCCGAGCGCCTGGCTCGGCGTCGTCGCGCCGACCCTCGCGACGCTCAACAGCGCGCTGATCCTGTGGATCGGCGGCCTGCGCGCGGTCGAAGGACATCTGTCGATCGGTCTGCTCGTCGCCTTCCAGGCACTCGTCACCCGCTTCACCGCGCCGATCACCCGCCTCAACGGCGTCGCGGGCCGCATCCAGGACTTCGGCGCCGACGTCGCCCGTCTCAAGGACGTCGAGAACTTCCCCGTCGACACCCTCTACTCCCGTCCCGAACCGGAGGCGAGCACCCGGCGCCTCAAGGGCCACGTGACCCTCGAAGACATCACCTTCGGTTACAGCCCCCTCGACAAGCCGCTCCTGACGGGCTTCTCCCTCGCGGTCGGCCCCGGCCAGCAGGTCGCCCTCGTCGGCGGCTCCGGCAGCGGCAAGTCGACCGTCTCCCGGCTGATCTCAGGGCTCTACAGCCCCTGGGAAGGCACGATCCGCATCGACGGACAGCGCCTGGAGGACATCCCGCGCGGGGCGCTCGCCGCCTCCGTCTCCTTCGTCGACCAGGACGTCTTCCTCTTCGAGGGATCCATCCGCGACAACGTGGCGCTGTGGGACCCCTCCATCCCGGACGACGCCGTGGTGGCCGCCCTCAAGGACGCCTGCCTGTTCGACATCGTGGCGCGCAGGCCCGGCGGCATCCACGGCCGCGTCGAGCAGGACGGCCGCAACTTCTCCGGCGGACAGCGCCAGCGCCTGGAGATCGCGCGGGCCCTGGTCCGCCGACCCAGCATCCTCGTGCTCGACGAGGTGACCAGCGCCCTGGACGCCGAGACCGAGCAGGTCATCATCGACAACCTGCGCCGCCGCGGCTGCGCCTGCGTCGTCATCGCCCACCGCCTGAGCACCGTGCGCGACAGCGACGAGATCGTCGTCCTCGACCACGGCACGGTCGTGGAACGCGGACGCCACGAACACCTCGTAGCGGCCGGCGGACCCTACGCCGACCTGGTCAAGGAGCACTGAGGTGACGTCGGTACCGGAGCAGTACGCTTCCTACAGCGGCGATTCGGTCGCCGCCGCCTTCGGCGCGCTCGGCACCCCCGTGGACTGCACGGGCCTGCGCAGCGTGCACCTGGAGGGCCCGCAGGTCCTGTGGCTCGTCGTGGCCGGCGCGCTCGACCTGTTCGCCGTCGACGCCGTGCAGCAGGGCCACTGGCACTTCCTCGGCCGCCTCGAACCCGGCACCCTGCTCCTCGGCCCGGTCGAAGGCCCCCAGCACACCCTCGTCGGGCGACCGCTCCAGGGCTGCGAGCTGCGCCGCATCCCGCTGCGCGAGCTGTACCGCCCCGACTACGGCGACACCTGGGCCTACGAGCAGCAGTACCCCAGCCAGTACGACACCCAGGACGCCTCCCTCAGCCTGCTCGAGCACGCCTTCGCGCTCGGCATCGGACGCAGCCACCGGGTCCTGTTCGAGGCGCCGCTCGACGGACGCACGATGGCCGACGACGCCGTGACCGACGACGACATCCTCTGGATGCCGGTCGCGCCCGGCAGCGTGCAGTACGGCTCCGCCTACAGCTCGGAGGCCGCGGGCGATCTGCTCGTCGACGCCTCCATGTGGCAGCGCATGGTCAACCAGCAGTACCGGCTGCTGTCGACCCTCGACCGCTGGATCGAACGCCTGGAGCGGGCCCACGAGGACCGCACGGCGGCCGGCATCAAGGCGGGCGAGACCGTCCGCGAACAGGCCGACCGGACCCTGATCGCCTCCATCGGCCGCTCCGGCAGGGGCGGCGCGCGCCGCACCGAATCGCGAGGCGGCGACGACGCGACGTACGCCGCCTGCCGCCTGGTCGCCGACGCGGCGGGCATCACGCTGTCCGGCGCCGCGCAGGGCGGTGCGGTCAGCGACCGGATCGACCCGGTCGAGCAGGTCGCCGTGGCCTCACGCATCCGCACCCGTGCCGTGCGGCTCGACGGGTGCTGGTGGCGCGAGAACACCGGGCCGCTGGTGGGACACCGCGCTGCCAGCGGGCAGCCGGTCGCTTTGCTGTGGCGGCGCGGCGGCTACGAGTCGGTGCACCCCACGTCAGGGCGACGCACGCGCGTGGACAAGACCAACGCGGACGAGTTCGAACCGCAGGCGGTCATGTTCTACCGGCCGCTGCCGGAGCGGACGTTGACACCGTGGCGCCTCTTCCGCTTCAGCCTGCGGGGCACCGGAGGCGACGTACGCAATCTGGCGATCGCCGGTCTGGTGACGGTCGCGATCGGGGCGCTCGTGCCGATCGCGACGGGCCAGGTGCTCGGCGTGTTCGTCCCGAACGGCGAGAAGAGCCTCATCGTCCAGGTGTCCCTGGCGGTGATGATCACGAGCATCGTCTCCGCGGCGTTCATGCTGCTCCAGAACCTCACCATCCTGCGGATGGAGGGCCGGATGGAGAGCACACTCCAACCAGCGGTCTGGGACCGCCTGTTGAACCTCCCCACCCGCTTCTTCGCCTCCCGGTCCACCGGTGAACTGGCGAGCGCGGCCATGGGCGTCAGCGCGATCCGCCGGGTGCTTTCGGGCATCGGTCCCGTGGCGCTGCAGGCGGGCACGATCGGCGCGATGAACCTGGTCCTGCTGCTGCTCTACAGCGTTCCGCTGGCCCTGGCCGCCCTGGGGATGCTGCTGGTGATCGCCGCCGTGTTCCTGACCCTCGGCCTGTGGGAACTGCGCTGGCAGCGCCGCCTGATCGAGCTGAGCAACAAGCTCAACAACCAAGCCTTCCAGACCCTGCGAGGTCTGCCCAAGCTCCGCGTCGCGGGAGCGGAGAGCTTCGCGTACGCGGCGTGGGCGGGGGAGTTCGCACGCAGCCGGGAGCTGCAGCAGCGGGCCGGCCGCATCAAGAACGTGACGACGGTCCTCAACTCGGTCTACCTCCCGCTCTGCACGCTCATCATGTTCATCCTCCTCGCGGGCCCGGCCCGCGGCAGTCTCACGGCGGGTGAGTTCCTCACCTTCAGCACGGCGGTGACGATGCTCCTGACGTCCGTCACCCAGCTGACCGGGGCATTGATCTCGGCGGCCGCCGTGCTCCCGATGTTCGAGCAGATCAAGCCGGTGCTCGACGAGGCGCCCGAGGTACGGGGCGCGAGCACGCAGCCGGGCGAGCTGCAGGGCGAGATCGAGGCCCGCGCACTGTCCTTCCGCTACGCGGACGACGGCCCCCTGGTCCTCGACGACGTGTCCCTGTCCATCAGGCCGGGCGAGTTCGTGGCGGTCGTCGGCCCCAGCGGCTGCGGCAAGTCGACGCTGCTCCGCCTTCTGATCGGCTTCGACAAGCCGGTCTCCGGCAGCGTCCTCTACGACGGCCAGGACCTGTCGGCCCTGGACCAGGCGGCCGTACGCCGACAGTGCGGTGTGGTCCTGCAGAACGCGCAGCCGCTCACCGGATCGATCCTGGACTGCATCTGCGGCGCCGAGACGTTCACGCAGGAGGAGGCGTGGGAGGCCGCGGCGATGGCGGGCCTCGCCGAGGACATCAAGCGCATGCCGATGGGCCTGCACACGATGATCTCCGGCGGCGGAGCGGTCTCCGGCGGCCAGCGCCAGCGCCTGATGATCGCCCAGGCCCTGATCCGCCGCCCCCGAGTCCTGTTCTTCGACGAGGCGACCAGCGCCCTGGACAACGAGACGCAACGCACGGTCATCGACAGCACCCGCGCCCTGAACGCCACCCGCATCGTCATCGCCCACCGCCTCTCCACGGTCATGGACGCGGACCGCGTCATCGTCATGTCGGAGGGCAGAGTGGTTCAGCAGGGACCACCGACGCAGCTGCTGGCGGACACGGGTGGGCGGTTGCATGAGTTGGTGCGGCGGCAGATGCAGTGAGCCCTTTCAGCGTGATGCCGACGTAGGGATCTCCACGCATGGAGCATCGCGCCGGTGCGCTTCAGTGGCCCGCGGTGACGAGATCCTCGAGTTGGTGGGCCAGTTCCGGACTCGGCTGAGGGACGGCTCGGAAGTCACCGACCTGGTCGACGTCCAGATCCTCTACGGCTCCCTTGACCGCAGATTCGGAGACGGCGGCCCCGTCGTCGGGCAGATTGATGTAGACCGTCACCCCGCCTGCCGCGGGGGCCGCGTCGACGACCTCATGGGGCACCGGCGTGTACTGACTGGGCCAGTCCTCGAGAACGGACATCTGGTGGGCCCAGTGCTGGGCGTCACGCCATTCGCCGCGGCGCAGGTGGAGCAGATACAGGCACAGGGCGCCGGTGGCCTCGCCACCCCCGGCGGCGAACTGGAGCCAGAACTGTGCCCCCTCCTCCCGTTCGGCGAGGACGAGCAGGCAGGCGAAGGCGAGGGCGCCACCGGGGTCACGGATGGTGTCGAAGTGGGCCAGGCGACGGGCGGCCTCGTCGTCGTGGATGACGCCTTGGCACAGGGCCCGCAGGTCGACGGCGGCACGCTCGTGCAGGAGCAGGGGTGCCCGTGCTGGGCGGGCCGAGCCGGCGTTGGGTCCGCTCAGGGCCTGCATCCAGTTCAGTTCGAGGAGTTGACCGGTGATGCGCCGTCGGGAAGCAGCCTGGTGTGCCGCGGTGTAGTCGCTCTCGAAGATCCGGGCCCGGGCAAGGGCTTCTTCGATGGTGCGCGGTTCCTGCGGGCGCATGATGGACTCACTCCTCATCGTCTACGTCCTCGCCGATCGCCAGCTCCAGCTCCGCCGCCAGCTTCCGTTTGGCAGCCCGGCGGGTGGAACGGACAGTTGCCTCGCACACACCCATGACCAGCGCGGTGCGTTTCGTCGTGAAGCCCAGGGCGAACTGCAGCACCATCACATCAAACTGGCGCTCAGGTAGGTGGGCCATAGCCTTATAGAGGCCCAGGCCGTCCTGCAATTCGGTAACCTGCGCGCGGAATTCCTGGCGAAATCTCCCCATGACGGGTCCGCAGGCTGCCCGCGTGGCGCGTTCGAAGGCCACGGTCTTCAGCGTGGCCGCCTCGCGGCCTTGTACTTCCAGTTCGCTGGCGACGCGCTCCTTGAGCAGGGTCCAGGCGAAGGCTTCGAGATTCCCCTGGGTGGTGACTTGCTGCCAGATGACAGCCAGGAAGACGAAGGTGGTGTCGACCAGCTGATCTGCGGCGGCTCCGTCGCCCAACTGCGCGTGGGCGTACTCGAAGTAGGCCTGGTGGTACAGCGTGTGGAAGGCCCAGAACGCCGGGGGCATCACCTCACTCGGCTCGCGCAGAACGCTCTCGCCGCGGTCGTCGGGAGGTTGCCCGGTCATCGGCGGCCTCCCTCGTCCAGGCCGGCAGCTGTGGGGCGGGCTGCGGGTTGCTGCTCGATGAGGGTCGCCGCACCCACCCGGACCCCGGCACCCAGAAGGCGCCGCAGTCCGGAGCGCACATCGGGCGCGAACGCCCGTGCCGCCGCTGCCGAGGCCAGCACAAGGCTGGCAACGTCGTCGAGTGTCACCTTGGTCCCTTTGATCTCTTGCAGCGCCGGAGCAACTCGTCATCGCTCATGAACTGTCAACGCCTGGAGCCTCGTTGCTCCTGTCGAGAAGGAAACCGCCTGTGGGGGCCTGTTCGTGCAAAGCGCTCCGCCGCAACTTTTTAATGGCGAGTAGCGTTCCGGTTACGGCAAATATCGTGCGGGAGTTCGCCTCTCGTCAGCCAGTCCGCGCCACCCTTTGCGCCATGCCCGCCACCTGGGCTACGGCTGAAATGGGCAGCAATCTGCCATGATTTGCGCAAACCTGCCGTGTTCATTCCGCCACTCAGGTGTGACCGAGGTCACCGAGTCGCTTTAGACCGCCCTGCCTCGGAAGCCAGTTGGCCGCGACGTGAGCCCGGCCGCCTCACGCCCCGGCCCCGTACCGCCAGAAGTCCCGCATCAGTTCCGGGAAGCTGGGCCCTCCCATCTGCAGTTGGCTGAACATGATGGTGACCGCGCCGGTGGACGGGGTGATGTGTGCCGTCGTTCCCGTGCCGCCGACCCAGCCGTAGCGACCCGGGACGCTCCACGGTTCGGCGGCCTCGACGTCCACCGCGCCGCCGAAGCCCCAGCCCATCCCTTCGAGGAAGAGTCCGGCGGACTTCCGTTCGGCTGTGGTGAGGTGATTGGTGGTCATCTGCCGCACCGAATCCGGTGTGAGCAGCCGACGGTTGCCGGTCGCCCCCTCGGCGAGCAGCATCTTTCCGAAGGCGAGCCAGTCGTCGACGGTCGAGACCAGGCCGCCGGCGCCGGACGGGAACGGAGGCGGGCTGCTCCACTGTCCGTCGGGGGCGTCGAGCAGTTCGAGTCCGCTGCGGGGGTCGCGTTCGGGCCCGGCCTCGGATCCGGCCGCGTAGTAACTGGTGAACCGGTCGAGTTTGCCGGGCGGCACCGCGAACGCGGTGTCGGTCATTCCCAGCGGCTCGAACAGCCGCTCCGCCAAGAAGTCGGGGAGCGGCATCCCCGTGACCCGGGAGATCAGTACGCCCTGGAGGTCGGAGCTGAGGTTGTAGAGCCAGCCGTCGCCGGGCTGGTGCAGGAGCGGAATCCGGGACAGCGCGGCCATCCACGCCCCCGGCGCGGGGGCGGCCTGAGGTTGCGGAGGCCCTTGCTTCAACTCGCTGAAGAGCGGCGCGAGCGCGGGCAGTGAGAAGTCGGACGGAAACCCGTATCCGGTGCGGGAGGCGAGCAGGTGGAAGACCGTGATGGGCCGGACCGCGGGTACCACGTCGTCCACCGGTGAGTCCGGAGCCCGGACGACGCTCGGCGACGCCAGCTCGGGGAGCCACTCGCGGACGGGGGCGTCCAGTGCGACCCGGCCCTCCTCGACCAGCATCATGACGGCGGCGGCGACGATGGGTTTGGTCAGCGACGCGATGCGGAAGATCGAGTCCCTGGTCATCGGGGCGGTGCCCTCGACGTCCACGGACCCGACGGCCGCGACCTCCTCGCCCCGGTCACCGCGGGCCACCAGACCCACCGCTCCCGCCACGGAGCTGTTGCTGACGTGCGTCTCCAGAGTCTTGCGCAGATCGGCCATGCGTCCAGCCTCTCAGCCGGACCCGGACTTGAGCGGCATGGCACGCAAAAGCCCGGCCCGCCGGACACTCGGCGCGATGGCGCCGCGGGCCGACAGGCCGGGTGGGGTGGTGTGGGGGAGCCACCCCGGGGCGGGGGATCAGCCCGCGATGTTCACATCGATGCAGGCGTAGAAGGCGTTGGTGGTGTCGGCGATGTTCCACACCGCGAGAACCTTCTGCTTGCCGCTGAGCCCGCCGAAGTCGACCTTGTGCGTGACGGTCTCGCCCGGCTGGGCGCCTCCGTCGTCGACCTCGGCGATCTTGTTGCCGCCGACGAAGTACTGCCAGGTGCTGGTGCTGTGACGTGCCGTCAGCTTCCAGCTGAACTCCTGCGACGAGCCGACGTCGGTGGCCTTCCAGCCCTTGCTGTCGTCGTCGAGTTCGGCGAACCGCGCGTTGCCGCCGCTGCACGTCGTCTGCCCCTTGGGGCCTTCGACGCTCTGCGGTTCGTTGGTGATCTCGCCGCAGGACACGGTGCCTGCCGCGCACTGTGCCTGGCGGCTCGGGGGCGAGGAGACGTAGCCGTGCGCACTGGCCGGGGTGACGGAGGCCAGGACGAGTACGGGCGCGAATCCCGCGCCCAGAGCGGCTGCCAGCTTCTGCTTCTTGTTCATCTCTGTTCCCTCTGAGTGGGGGGAGGAGGGGGAGAGACAACCGGGCGCCTCGGTCGACTCATTGGCCTAGACCATACTGGTTGTCAGGGCTCAGTCAACCCTTCAAGTAATCCTCGTGGTGCGGAAGTTGTTCTTGAGGTCAGGCGGCGAAGCCCAGGGCCAGGGCGCCGACCACCGGCGCCGCATACAGCAGGGGGAAGGGGATGTGCGCGTACCAGCGGGCCCGGATCACGGTGACGACGGCGCCGGCGAAGTACAGCGCAAGGCCGATCCCGGCCGCGAAGCCGATGGCCGGCACCAGCAGGCCGACCAGCAGGCCTACCGCCCCCGCGGCCTTCGCGGCGCCGAGCCAGGGCAGCCATGAGAAGGGGACGCCGTAGTCGGCCATGGGCTCCACGACCCACTTGGCGCGAAGGAAGACCGAGACGGCCGAGAAACCCACCATGACGGCGGCAAGGACGGTGACGACAACGAAGGCGGTGGACATCAGGAGTGCTCCCATCGGGCGGGTGCCCGGCCGGACTTGTCCCGGCCTGGCGTCTTGAGTGCGTCACTGCTCTGACGGACCGCGACGCGGGAATGTGACCGGCGAACGCCGTTTGGAGTGTGACCTGGAACACTCATGGCCGATAGTGCGCACAGGTAAGACGCTGAGACATGTAGGCGAGACAGAAGGCTATTCTGCGGCTCATTCGATCTCCCTAGGGTTGACGACATCAACCGCACCGAACCCAGGAGACCCACCATGCGCGCAGTCATCCAGAAGTCCATCGGCGGCCCCGAGGTCCTTGAGGTCATCGAGACCCGACGGCCGAAGCCGTCGGTCGGCGAGGTCCTCGTCAAGGTCCACGCCAGTGCCGTCAACCCCGTGGACATCGCCGTCAGGTCCGGCGCCCTCCCGCTGCTCGGCGAGCCGCCGTTCGGCGTGGGATGGGACATCTCCGGAGTGGTCGAAGAGGCGGGCCCTGACGCCGGGTTCGTGGCGGGCGACGAGGTGTACGGCATGCCGAACTTCCCCCGCGCCGCCACCGCGTACGCCGACTACGTCGCCGTTCCGGCAGGTCAGCTGGCCCGCAAGCCCGCTTCACTCGACCACGTGCACGCCGCCGCGGTGCCTCTCGCGGCGCTCACCGCCTGGCAGGGCCTGGTGCGCGCGGCGGACGTCAAGGAAGGCGACCGGGTGCTGATCCAGCGGGCGGCCGGCGGCGTCGGCCACTTCGCGGTGCAGATCGCGAAGGCACGCGGCGCCCACGTGATCGCGATAGCCAGCGCGGGCCGCCATGACTTCGTACGCGGCCTCGGCGCCGACGAGATCATCGACTACCGGACCACCGACTTCACCGAGGTCGTCAAGGACGTGGACGTCCTCCTCGACTCGACGGCCCAGGGTGACCTCTCGCTCGGCGTGGTCCGCCCCGGCGGCGTACTCATCAGCATCCTGGAGCACGGCGACACCGAGCTCGCCGCACGCGTCGAGGCCGCCGGACGGCGCTTCGCCGGTGTCCTGGTCGAGCCGGACGCCGCCGGGCTCGAAGCGCTCGCCGAACTGATCGACGCGGGCCGGATCCGTCCCTACGTCGAGGAGACGTTCCCGCTGGCAGAGGCCGGCAAGGCGCACGAGCTGGTCGCCGCGGGACACGTACAGGGCAAGATTGTCCTGACGGTCTGAACAGGGCGGTCAGCGTAGGCCGACAACGCAGGCCGACCGCGACGGGCGGCATCAGGAAGGGCGAGGCCGGATGGACATCCTCACCGAGGCACTGGCCTCGATGCGCACGGGGCACCCTGCGTCCGTGCGGACCGACGGCCGCGCCCCCTGGGGCCTGCGCCTGCCACCCGTGGCGGGCGCAGGTTTCCATGTGGTGCTGTACGGGACGTGCTGGCTGGTCCCCCTGCCCGAGGCGTCCCCGCACCTGGAGCCGGTCCAGCTGAACCCCGGGGACGTGATCTTCCTGCGGGACGGGCGGGGCCACATCCTCGCCGACCACCCCTCCACCCCCGCCGAGGAGTACAAGGCCGCGCAGTATCACGGGGGTTCACCCATCGGCTCGGTCACGCTCGGCGGTGAGGGCGCGGCGACCAGCCTGCTCTGCGGCAACTACCACCTGGACCAGGGGCGCCCGCACCCGCTGGTACGCCAGCTGCCCGAGGTGATCATCCTGCCGACGCGACACGGCCGCCATCCGGAGCTCAGTGCCGCCGTCCAGCTCCTCGGCTCCGAACTGGAGAATCCGCGGATCGGCTCCGACGGCATCGTGCCCACCCTGATCGACTCGCTGCTCCTCTACATCCTGCGGGCCTGGCTCGACGACCAGCCCGCGTCCGCCGCTCAGGGCTGGGCGGCGGCCCTGGGCGACTCGGCGGTGGCGCCTGCCCTTTCGGCCATGCACGACGATCCCGCGGCCACGTGGACGGTCGAGTCCCTCGCGGCGCGCGCCGGTCTGTCCCGGGCCGCGTTCGCCCGGCGGTTCGCCGCGCTGGTCGGCGAACCGCCCATGGCCTATCTGACCCGGTGGCGCATGACGACCGCCGCCCGCATGCTGCGGGAGTCCGACGCCCCGCTGACGACGGTCGCGGCCCGCACCGGATACGGCTCGGAGTTCGCCTTCGCCAAGGCCTTCAAGCGGGAGTACGGCCTGGCGCCGGGTGGCTACCGGCGCCAGAACAGGGCGGCCTAGGCAGCCGGCTGGTAGTCACCCGCCGGCTGCTTGGTGATGACGCTGAGGCGGTTGGCGGCGTTGATCAGGGCGATGAGCGACACCAGGGCGGCGAGCTGCTCGTCGTCGTAGTGTTTGGCGGCGCTCGCCCAGACGTCGTCCGGGACCCCGCCCGCCGCGTCGGCGACTCGGGTGCCCTGCTCCGCCAGCGCCAGCGCGGCGCGTTCGGCCTCGGTGAAGACGTTGGCCTCGCGCCAGGCGGCGACCAGGTTTAGACGCACTGGGGTCTCCCCGGCGCGGGCGGCGTCCTTGGTGTGCATGTCGGTGCAGAAACCGCAGCCGTTGATCTGGCTCGCCCGGAGCATCACCAGCTCCTGGGTGGTGGACGGCAGTGTCGACTCCGAGAAGATCGCCTTGCTCGCCGATGCGATGTGCTTCAGGGCCTTGGCCGCGATCGGGCTGCCGAAGAGATTCAAGCGGGCTTCCATCGTGAACTCCTTGCCATGTGTAGGCGGTTACACCTCCTACACGGGGCGGCCCGCCGCGATTCGACAGGGAAGGTTGTGACACGCGTCTCTTTGTCGTGCGGAGGTGCCTACGCGGCCACCGTGAGGCCCCCTCATACCGCCACGGCGACAGCCGCCGTCACCCCGACGGCCACGATGAGCCCGCGCAGCACGGCGGGTGAGAGGCGGCGGCCCACGCGCGCGCCGATCAGACCGCCCAGGGTCGAGCCGAGGGCGATCACACCGGCCACCGTCCAGTCGACGCTCGTCACCGCGATGAAGATGACCGCGGCGACGCCGTTCACGATGGACGCGAGGACGTTCTTCACGGCGTTCAGGCGCTGCAGGTCATCACGGAGGAACGACCCGAACAGGCCCATGAGCAGTACCCCTTGGGCCGCCCCGAAGTATCCGCCGTAGACGCCGGTGACCATGACACCCGCCCACATCGGGGCGCCGCCGTCCTTGCGGCCGCGCCCGCCCCGGCCGGCGAGCCACTTCTGGAGGCGCGGCTGCAACAGCACCAGAACACAGGCGATCAGGATCAGCACCGGCACCACGGCGCGGAACGTGTCGGCGGACAGTTTCAGGAGCAGGACCGCGCCCGTGACACCTCCCAGGAGCGATGCGCTGCCGAGCTTGATGAGGCGTGACCGCTGGCCCTTGAGCTCGGCGCGGTACCCGTACGCCGCGCTGATCACGCCCGGGACGAGGCCGATGGTGTTGGAGACGTTGGCCAGCACCGGCGGGTATCCGAAGGCGAGCAGCGTGGGGAAGGTGATCAATGTGCCGGAGCCGACCACCGCGTTGATGCCGCCTGCCGCGACGGCCGCGGCCGCTATGGCCACTGTTTCGAGCGCCTGCATGGATCGTCCTCCCCGGGACGGTCGGCGTACCGGAGCGGAGTGCGGGCAGCCCGGGACGGAGAAGTCTGGTGCCGGCCCGGTGGGTCGGCACCCGGCCCGGTCCGCCCGTCCTCCGGATGACGTGCGGACCGGGCCGGGTTGCCGCCCTGGGCCCGGAAAGATCGTCCCGCCCGCCCGACACCCAAGTCAATCCTCGGATTTCCTTGCAGACCCCCAAGCTGTAGCTTCACCCTCCATGACTCTCGACGACCTGCGTGTCTTCGTCGCCGTCTGCCGAACGGGCAGCCTCAGCGCCGTCGCCCGCGATCTGTCCTGTACGCAGCCCGCGGTCAGCCAGCACATCAAGCGCCTGGAGCGAGAGCTCGGGCTCAGCCTTCTCGAACGCCACCCGCGCGGAGTCGTCCCCACGCCGGCCGGGCAGCTCCTGCAGAACGCGGCGGCAGGCGGCCTCGGCGACATCGACCACGCGTTGCGCCGACTGAACGACCTGGTGCACGGCGAGGCCGGATCGGTGCGGATCACCACCGGCGCCACCACGGTGCGGCACTTCATGTCCGACGCGATCGTCGCCTTCCGCCGACGTCACCCCCAGGTGAGCCTGGAATTCCAGACCGCGCATTCCAGCCGCAGCTGCTTCGACGCCCTCATCGCGGGCGGACTTGACCTGGCCTGGATCACCATCGGCGCACCGGTGAAGGGCATCGAGCAGCGTCCCGTCATCGAACTGCCCTGGGTGCTGGCGGTCCACCGCGACGACCCCCTCGCCGCCGAGTCGCGGATCAGCACCGCCGACCTGGCCGGTATCCGGCTCATCGGGCTCCCGGAGAGCACGACCTCCCGCGCGCGCCTGGACGCCTGGTTCACCGAGCGCGGCATCAGCCCGGCCTCCGACACCAGCGTCGCCGACTGGGACACCGCCCTGCTGCTCGCCGAACTGGGCCTGGGCCACGCGATCGTCCCCGACCTGCCGGGCTGGCGCGGCCCCAACCACCCGGACCTGCGCCTGATCCCCATCCCGGAGCTGCCCACCCTGTGGACCGGTTGGGCGGTACGCCGCTGGGACGCGCTGTCTCCCTTGGCCAAGACTTTCGCCGACACGGTGAGCCACAACTGCCCCGGCGCACGGATCCCGCAGCAGGCGGCGCAGGAGCAGGAGACGATTGTCAGTGGCCGTCTGTAGCGTTCAGTGAGTGGCTGGCGACGACACGATCAGACGGTGCGGCCACCACGAAGGGGGAGTGGCATGGCTGTTGTCGAGCGGGACGGCTGGGCGGGTCTGGGCTGGGAGGGCTGGCGGGACCACGCACTCGTCCGTGATCGGCTGGAGCGCGGAGCCGATCCGAATATGTGGGGCAGCAGCCGCCCTCTGCACAGAGCGGCCGAGTGCGGCTCACCGGAGGTCGTCGCCGAACTGGCGCGCCGTGTCGACGACGTCGACGCCGAATCGGATGGCTGCACCGCGCTGTGGGCCGCGGTCCTGGCCGACCGCCCGGACAACGCCCGTGTCCTGGCCGCCGCCGGGGCAGACCCGTGGCGCATCGTCCTGGCGGACTGGTCCCCGGGGAGGCTCAGCCTCGCGGGGCCGGCCCCGGACCTCTTCATGGTGCCGTCCGGCGAGCGCGGCCTGACCCCGGCCGAGTCCGCCGCCGCGACGGAGGGCAGACGGCTGACCGCGGCGCTGGGCGACCTTTATTACGACGGCACGGGGCTCGCGTGCGTCGCCGGGATCGACGTGGCAGAGGCCGCACGCCGACTCGGGGCCGAGCCGTACGAGGACCCCGAGCTCGACGTACTCCTGGAGGACCCCTTGTCGTACGACATGGATGAGTCCCTCCAGATCATCGGCGCCACCGATGTGCCGGGCGGCTGCGTCATCACCCAGCCCTGGGGCTACGCACCGCAGATGCCCGGGGTGCTGACCGCGCTCTCCGCGGGCACCGTCTGCTACGGCCTCTATGCCAACCCCAAGAGCGGCAACCAAGGCAGCATCGCCCGCGACGGCGTCATGGAAGGCTCGGATCTGCATCCAGGGGGAGGACCTGATGAGGACGACTCCTCAGAAGAGGTCCTCGCCGCCTACCTCTATCAACACAACGCCGTCGCTTACTCCTGCGCCTTCGTGGGTCTGCGCCCGACCGACGCCCGGGCCGTCACAGGCCCGCCCGACCGCTGGCTCAAGCTGCCCCGGAGCGGCTACTGGTACTGAGGCGTCGGCCGGGCGCACATCGGGCTAGCCCTTGAGGCCGATCGTCGCGCATGCCGCCTTGAACTCGGCCGTGCAGATGTCCTTGGTCTTGTAGATGCCGTCCTTGATGACCGTGGACTTGATGGTGTCCCGGGTCAAGGGACGGACGGAGACCAGGAGGGAGGGGATGTTCTTCGTGGTGGCGTTCTCCGACCTGTCCCCGGCCAGTGCGTCGTACTCGACCATGCGGCCCTGGGCGATGCGGACAGCCATCTCCGCGGCACCGACGGCCTCTTCGGGGTAGGGCTTGTAGACGCTCATGTACTGCTCGCCCGTGACGATGCGCTGCACGGCCGGCAACTCCGCGTCCTGGCCGGTGACCGGCGGCAGGTCGGTGATGCCCGCGGCCTTGAGGGCCTTGATGGCGCCGCCCGCCATACCGTCGTTGGCGGAGTAGACGGCGGCGATGTTGTCCTTGCCGATGGCGGTGATCGCGTCGGTCATGTGGGTACCGGCCGTCTGCGGTTTCCAGCCATCGGTGTCGTACGACTTGGCGATGTCCACCTGGTTCTGGAGCTGGGAGAGCGCGCCCTCCTTGAACACGGCGGCGTTCGGGTCGGTCGGCGCGCCGTTGATCATGACGACCTTGCTGTTCTGGCGGCTGCCGCTGCCGAGCGCCTTCAGGATCGCCTGACCCTGGACCTGGCCGACCAGCTCGTTGTCGAAGGCCACGTAACCGGATACGGGTCCCTCGGCGAGACGGTCGTAGGCGATGACGGGAATGTCCGCTTCCTTCGCCTTCTTGACCGACGGTGCGAGCTTCTTCGCGTCCACCGCGCTCACCAGGATCGCGTCGACCTTGTCGGCGACCATCTGGTCGAGCTGGCCGTTCTGCTTGGCCGCGTCACCCTTGGCGTTGGCGTAGACGAGCTTGCCCTTGCCGTTGGTGAGCTTCCTGACCTGCTTCTCGATGATGGGGTGGTCGAACTTCTCGTAGCGAGCCGTCTCCTCCTCGGGCAGGAGCAGACCGACGGTGACCGCGTCACCCTTCCTCTCGGTCTGTGACTTCCCGTCGTCCGAGCCCAGCAGGCTGCCGCAGGCGGCGAGCGAGAGTGCCAGGGCGCTCACAGATACGGCGACGGTGGCTTCACGCGTACGGGTTTTCATTCGCCCACTTCCTCGATCGGACCGCTTCGTTGTGGTCCGAGATGGCTGAAAGCCAACCCCGGAGTGTTCCCGGCGTCAAGGAGTCAATGCATAACGAGATTGCAATGGAATGTGCGTTTCAGTATTGAACTGTCCAGCATTTACACGTGACAGTAGGAGTGTCCGCAAGCTGCGGCGGAGCCGTGTGGGGTCGGTGGAGGCGGCGCGGAGGCTGCATGAGTTGGAGAGGGGCCCGCGCGACGCTCGCGGGTGCGGCCGGGAACGAAGGGGACCATTCGGGCTCGTCCGGCCTGCCCGGCTCCCCCGCGGTCCGTGGGTCGACACGCCGTGGTGGTGGCGCTCGTGTCGGAAGGTGACCGCAGGTTTCCGCAATGTGGCGCGGGCCTAGGGCCGGTCGAGCGAAATATGTAGAGCTTGCTCGTGCCTCGAAGCTGATCTCGTGCTACTGTTGATCGTAGTTGCAGTTGTGGTTCCCATAAGACTTCAAGTGCCTTTGGTGGATAAATTTCCGCCGGGCACTTTTGTATTTCCGGGAGAAGTTTTCCCGGACGGGGCAATCAACGTGGCGACGCCGGGGTCCGCACAGTGCGGGTCTCGGAGCTTGCCCCGAAGGAGAAATTTAGTATGGCTACTGGCACCGTGAAGTGGTTCAACTCGGAAAAGGGCTTCGGCTTCATCGAGCAGGAGGGTGGCGGCCCCGACGTCTTCGCCCACTACTCGAACATCGCCACCCAGGGCTTCCGTGAGCTTCAGGAAGGCCAGAAGGTGAACTTCGACGTCACTCAGGGCCAGAAGGGCCCGCAGGCGGAGAACATCGTTCCTGCCTGACGCTTGAAGCGTTAAGACGACGCTGGTGTCCGCGCCTCACGGTGCGGGCGCCAGCTCGTTGCTGTTTACAGAAGGTTTTGTCTTTTTTCGGCTCGTGCTTGCAATTCGTTCGGTTGAAATCCACCGAGAATTCCTCGATGCGTGCCCTATCGAGGAAGGTTCTCCATGAACCGTTCAGCGCGCACGAACGACCGATATTCCAACCCCCGCAACAGCGGCGGCCCCCGCGGTGCCAATCCCCGCAAGGGTGGCGGCGCCCGCCCCGGCAACCGTTCGGGTGGCCAGGGGCGCCGACCCTCCGCACCGCAGGGTGAATTCGCCCTTCCGGTCACCATCACCCCGGGCCTCCCGGCGGCGGAGACCTTCGCCGAACTCGACATGCCGGCCCCGCTGCTGAAGACGCTCACCGGCCTCGGCGTGACCGAGCCGTTCCCGATCCAGGCGGCGACGCTGCCGAACGCCCTCGCGGGCCGGGACGTACTGGGCCGCGGACGCACCGGATCCGGCAAGACCCTCGCCTTCGGGCTTCCGCTCCTCGTGCGCACCGCAGGCCGGCGCGCCGAGTCGAAGCAGCCCCTGGCTTTGGTCCTCGTTCCCACTCGGGAGCTCGCCCAGCAGGTCACCGAGGCGCTCACTCCGTACGCCCGGTCGCTGAAGCTGCGTATCGCCACGGTGGTCGGCGGCATGTCGATCGGCAGGCAGGCCGGAGCCCTGCGGTCCGGTGCCGAGGTCGTCGTCGCCACGCCCGGACGCCTCAAGGACCTCATCGAGCGCAAGGACTGCCGCCTGGACCGGGTGAGCATCACCGTTCTCGACGAGGCCGACCAGATGGCGGACATGGGCTTCATGCCCCAGGTCACCGAACTGCTCGACCAGGTACGCCCCGACGGGCAGCGGATGCTGTTCTCCGCCACGCTCGACCGCAACGTCGACCTGCTGGTGCGCAGCTACCTGCACGACCCGGTGGTCCACTCCGTCGACCCCTCCAAGGGTGCGGTCACCACGATGGAGCATCACGAACTGCACGTGCACGGCGCCGACAAGATGGCGACCGCCACCGAGATCGCGGCCCGCGACGGCCGCGTGATCATGTTCCTCGACACCAAGCACGCCGTCGACCAGTTCACCAAGCACCTGATGGGCAGCGGCGTACGGGCCGCCGCGCTGCACGGTGGCAAGTCACAGCCCCAGCGCACCCGCACTCTCGCCCAGTTCAAGACCGGTGCGGTGACGGTCCTGGTGGCCACCAACGTCGCGGCTCGCGGCATTCACGTCGACAACCTCGACCTGGTGGTCAACGTAGACCCGCCCATCGACCACAAGGACTACCTCCACCGCGGCGGCCGCACGGCCCGCGCCGGTGAGTCCGGCAGCGTCGTCACCCTCGTGACGCCCAACCAGCGCCGCGACATGAGCCGCCTGATGTCCGCCGCCGGTATCCGGCCGCGGATCACCCAAGTGCGCTCCGGCGAGGCCGAGTTGAGCCGCATCACCGGGGCGAAGGCGCCCTCCGGAGTACCCGTAGCGGGCAGTGCGCCCACCGAGCGCCCCAAGCAGCGCGGCGGCGCCCCCTTCCGTGGCATGGGTACGCGTCCGGGGCAGCCCGGCCGCTCCGGTGGCGGCTCGCGCCGGACCGCCGAATCCCGGGAGATGGCTGAGGCCCGTAAGGCCGCGCGCGTACGTCGCGCTGCCTGAGGCATGTAGAGCGGCATACGTGGCGCTGCTGAAGTCGTGAGGCCACCTGTGCGGTGCTGACCGATGACGGTTCTTGACCTCCAGGTCAAGAACCGTCTAGTCTTCCGGGCATGGGAAGGCCGAAGCAGTTCGATCCGGACACCGCCGTCGAGCAGGCCATGGACGTGTTCTGGCGCAAGGGGTATGCCGCCACCACGCCCCAGGACCTGGTGGACGCGCTCGGTATCGGCAAGGGCAGTCTCTACAACACCTTTGGCAGCAAGCACGCCCTCTTCGAGCGGGCGCTGCGCCGCTACCGCGACAGTCAGGCCGCGGCCCTCATCGAAATGCTCGAGGAGTCAGGGCCCGTGCGGGAGCGGTTGCGTGCGGCGCTGTGGCTGCTCGTCGAGATGGACCTCGCCGATCCGGACCGGCGCGGCTGCATGGCGGTGAACGCCGCCGCCGAGCTGGCCGGGACGGACGAGGTGGCGACCGAACTGGTCCGGCGCATGTTCGACCGCACCGAAGAGGCCTTCGCCATGCTGGTGGCAAAGGGCCAGCGGGCGGGTGAGATCGACGCCGGCCGTGACGCTCGCGCCATCGGAAGCCTGCTGGTGACCACAGTCGTCGGTTTGCGGCTGATGGCGCGGGTCGTGGAAGGCCCGGAGCGTCTCACCAGGGCGATCGACGCCACGATCGACTCTCTCTGAGCCGACTGAGCTGACTGAACCGACTGAACCCCTTCCAATCCTCCCGTCTCATCTCTGAACCGTGCCGATGTGTACCCAAATTTTGTACCTGTAGGTCAAAAAAATCGTTCTAAGGAGCTGTAAGAGCATGGAACTCGACCTCAACGGCAAGACCGCCGTCGTCACCGGTGCCAGCCGCGGGATCGGCCTGGCCACCGTCAGGGCGTTGATCGAGGAGGGTGTACGCGTCGTGGGCGCGGCCCGCACCATCACCCCCGAACTCAAGGAATCGGGAGCCTTCGCCGTGTCGGCCGACCTCGGCACCACGGACGGGGTGGCCGCTCTCATGGACGGTGCCTTCGCGGAGCTGGGCGGCATCGACCTGCTGGTGAACAACGTCGGCGGCGGTGACGCCGTGCGGCCCGTCGGTTTCCTCGACACCGACGACGAGCAGTGGCACGGCGTCTTCGACCTCAACCTGCTCAGCGCGGTCCGCGTCAGCCGTGCCGCGCTGCCGAGCCTGATCGAGCGTGGCGGTGCGATCGTCAACGTCTCCTCCATCAACTCCCGTCTCCCGGCGGCCGGTCCCGTCGCCTACAGCGCCGCCAAGGCGGCGCTCACCTCCCTGGGCAAGTCGCTGGCGGAGGAGTTCGGGCCGCGAGGCGTGCGGGTCAACACCGTCTCGCCCGGCGTGGTGCGCACCGCCATCTGGGAGGACTCCGACGGCTTCGGGGGCAAGGTCGCGGCCGGATTCGGAGCCGAGCACGGGGCGTTCCTCGCGCAGATCCCGACGGCGTTCGGCATCACCAGTGGCCGGATCACCGAGCCCCGGGAGGTCGCGTCACTGATCACGTTCCTGCTCTCGGACGTGGCGGGCAATGTCACCGGAGCGGATTACGTGATCGACGGGGGCACGGTCAAAACGGTCTGAGGTGCTCGCAGAACGGTCTGAGACGCTCGGCGCTTCCTTCAAGGGTTACCGGTTTGCCTAAAGCTATTAGGTAGATGCACAATCGGTTGAGCCGAAGGAAGGGAAGGGCATGGTTCGCGCAGGACTGACCGCGGAGCGCCTGGCGCAGGCCGGAGCCGAGCTGGCCGACGAGGTCGGCTTCGAGCAGGTGACCGTCTCGGCTCTCGCCAGGCGCTTTGACGTCAAGGTCGCGAGTCTCTACTCGCATCTGAAGAACTCGCAGGACCTCAAGACGCGTATCGCCCTTCTCTCCCTGGAGGAACTCGCCGACCGGGGCGCCGCCGCGCTGGCAGGGCGGGCCGGCAAGGACGCACTGACCGCGTTCGCCGATGTCTACCGCGACTACGCAAGGGAGCACCCCGGGCGTTATGCCGCGGCCCGGCTGAGGCTCGACCCGGAGACGGCGGCCGCCAGCGCGGGCGTCAGGCACGCGCAGATGACGCGGGCGATCCTGCGCGGCTACGACCTGACGGAAACCGACCAGACCCACGCGGTCCGGATGCTGGGCAGCGTCTTCCACGGCTACGTCAGCCTGGAGATGGCGGGGGGCTTCAGCCACAGCGAGCCCGACTCCCAGGAGTCGTGGGACCGCATCCTGGATGCCCTCGACGCACTGCTGCGGAACTGGCCGGCGGCCCGACCGGGCGCCGTGACCTGACAGGCCCGCTCGGTCGACTCCCTTGGCGCAGCGGCCTATCGGGCTGTCGACGTATCGATGCAGCGATGTATCAATGCCTCGCCGCAGCCCAGCCCGGCGCCCCAGGGCGTGACCCCGGCCGGCAGCCACGACCCATACCCCAGACACGATGATCAGCAAACAGAGGCCGACCATGAACACCGAACACGACGACTGGATCACCACCCCCATCACCGCGGACATCCTGCGCGGCGCCCTCGACCTGGAGCGCACCGAGCACGGCGTCCTGCCGCACCGGTTGCCCGCATGGGCCCGCGCCCAGTGCGCCGACGGGCAGCTGGCCATGGCCGAGTCCCAGCCCTCCGGTGTACGCCTTGTCTTCCGCACCCGCGCCACCGTCATCGAACTGGACACGCTGCCCACCAAGCGCGCCTACGTGGGCGCCCTGCCCCGCCCGGAGGGCCTGTACGACCTGCTCGTCGACGGCCGCCTGGCGGATCAGGCCTCCGTGAGCGGCGGCAACCTCCTGACCATCGACATGACGAACGGGAAGACCGAGACCCGGCCCGGCCCGCCCGGCACCATCCGCTACGCCGAACTACCGGACCGTGCCAAGGACATCGAGATCTGGCTGCCGCACAACGAGACCACCGAACTCGTCGAGCTGCGCACCGACGCACCTGTCGAGCTCGCGCCGGACCGGGGGCGCAAGGTGTGGCTGCACCACGGCAGTTCGATCAGCCATGGCTCCGACGCGGCGAGCCCCACCGCTGTCTGGCCCGCCGTGGCGGCTTCCCTCGGCGGTGTCGAGCTCGTCAACCTGGGCCTGGCCGGCAGCGCGCTTCTCGACCCGTTCACCGCGCGAACCCTGCGGGACACCCCCGCCGACCTGATCAGCGTCAAGATCGGCATCAATGTGGTCAACGCCGACCTGATGCGCCTGCGCGCCTTCGGACCGGCTGTCCACGGCTTCCTCGACACCATTCGTGAAGGCCACCCCGGCACACCGCTGTTGGTCGTCTCGTCCGTCCTGTGTCCCATCCACGAGGACACGCCCGGCCCGAGCGCGCCGGACTTCAGCGGCCTCAGCGAAGGACGGCTGGTTTTCAGCGCCATGGGCGATCCGGCGGAGCGCGCCGGCGGGAAGCTGACGCTGCGCGTCATCCGCGAGGAGCTGGCCCGGATCGTGGAGCAGCGGTCGGCCGAGGACCCCAATCTGCACTACCTCGACGGCCGGGAGCTGTACGGGGAGGCCGACGCCGCCGAGCTGCCGCTGCCGGACCAGTTGCACCCGGACGCCGCCACTCACCGTCGTATGGGCGAACGGTTCGCCGAGCTGGCTTTCGCGGACGACGGCGCCTTCGGAGCCTCGGCGGGCCGCGGGGCCTGACCCGATTCGGGTCGGTGTCGCGTCGGTGCATCGCCGGGCGGCCGGCTCACGCGAGATCCGCGCGCGCCTTGGCTCCCTGGATGAGCAGCCACTGGGTCACGTCATCGGAGTCCTGGGTGCGGGCGATGTCCAGGGGTGTCATGTCGTCGTAGCCGATCCAGTTCACATTCGCCCCATGGCGCAACAGGAGCTTGGCCGTGGGGAGTTGGCCGCCGTGGCAGGCGCCCCAGAAGGCGCTGGTGATTTCGGGCTCGGTGGGGGAGTCCGGGGCGGAGAGGAAGGTCTCCACCTGGTCGAGCAGGCCGAGGGTGGCAGCGTCCTGCAGGTCGGCGCGGGCTCCGTGCTCCAGAAGCCTGCGGGCCGCACGCCACTGGCCGAAGCCGCGCGCGTCGGCGAGCGGGGTGCCGCCACCGATGACGGCGCCGGATGCCTCGATGTCGGCACCGGCGGTGATGAGGGCGTCCAGCGCGGTGACGTCGTCGTTGCTGGCGGCCCAGTGCAGGGGCGTCTCGGTGTGGGCGCCGACGAAACGGGCGTCGGGGTCGGTGCCCGCGGCGACGAGGGTGGCGATGACCTCCGCGGCGTGCGGGCGGTGGCCGGGCCAATCGGTGGCGATGTGCAGCAGGCTCCGCCGACCCGCCGCGGGGCCGTCCTGACTGATCCAGCTGGTGGCCAGCGTGGAGTGGCCGGTCAGGAGTTGACGCAGCGCGGAGACGTCGCCCTTCTGGATCGCCTCGGTCACCGTGACGGCCAGCGGGCCCGAGGAATCGAGGATGTGCTCGCTGTGCATGAAGAGAAGGCCTCCTGCTAGGTACTGCCAGGTACTGCCAGGTGCTGATCGGTACGGCTCGGTACCGCCGGGAACCGCTCGGTCCTGCCGGATCAGTCTGGCCCAGATCCAAGGACGCGGGGGCCTGTTCATGGTGTCGACGGGGTACGCGAACCCCACAGTCGTGGACGGCAAGAGACCCGCCGACGCCACGTACAGGGAAGGAACCCCCATGATCTCTCTCCCCAGCCTCAAGCGTCTTGCCGCACTGACCGCCGTTTCGACGGCCGCGATCGGCGGCACCACGGCAGCCACGATCAGCGCGGGAGCGCCCGATGCCGTGACCCTCGCAGCCGCGGTCGGCGCCTTCGGAGTCGCCGCGGTCGCAGGCGCGGTCCGCCTCGGCGCCAAACCGGCTTCCGCAGCCTGACGGCGCGTCGCACCCCTCGCCCCGACCCTGGACGACGTCGACTACCTGCCTGTCGGACACGCGGAAATCTATGTCGGCCGTAGTAGACATTGGGTGGTGGTGTGGTTATGGTTTCTCTCGTAGCCGAGATCGAGCAAGGCCCGGCAGACAAGAACTGCCGGGCAGCAGTACGAGTAGTCAGCAGTGCAGGTAGTACGAGCAGTACCAGTGGTTCGCAGGACGGTGCGGTGGTGGAGTTCCGAAGCCAGAGCGGTTGAAGGACGGCGACGGGGCTGACGACCGGACCGGGTGGCCCGCAGTGATCAGGGGCCGCCACGAGCAGGACGAAGTACCCGCAGTGGCAGCAGTACGCAGTTCCCGTTCAGTGAGATCAGGTTCAGCGAGTTCAGAGGGAAAGAACGGAGGAGCGAGGCGCCATCAGGATCGCCCGGGTGAAGTGTTGGGCCCGGGTACCGCAGGACATCGATAGTGAGGTGGTCTTCGGTCGAGCAACCGCGATCCCCGTACTCCCGGCGGCAGTTCGGTCGGGATTGCGGAAACAGAAGGCCGACGCAGTGTCAGGGTCGGCAGATGGTGTAGCAGTTCCTTCGGGGCCCGGGTGCCGATATGGCACCCGGGCCCCTCCACGTGTTCCCGGCGGTCAGGCGGCCGCCTGCCGCGGTGAGCCACGGCCCGGTCGGCCCGTTCGGCGAACCGTCATGGCGTGGTCGCGATGGTGAACGCGACGAGGGCGGTGAGGATGGCCACGGCTGACCAGACGGCGCGGGTGAGCGCGCGGATCCGCCGTTCGGCGTCCTCGCGTACAGAGGCCGGGTGGCTCACGGTGCTGCCCGACATGCTCTCGAGGAACGCGGCGAGTGATTGCCGCGTCGCGTCCCACGGCTGATCGGGGCGCAGTTCGCGGAGAGCGGCGCGCGCGTCGAGCAATCTGTTGCGGGTGGCGGCGGTGCCGGCCTCGGTCTCGGCGGCTGCTTCGGACACGCTCAGGCCCAGTCCGTCGCACAGGACGAGCGCGCGCCGCTGCCGGGGAGGGAGTGCGAGTATCGCGCGCAGCAGTGAGTCGGCCGGGGCCCGGGAGGGGCGGAGAAACAGTCTACGGAGGCGGTGCCAGGGTGACAGGGCGTAGGTGTGTGCCTGGATGCGCACCCATCCCACCGGGTCGGTGTCCCGGGCGACTTCGGGCCAGTGGTCCCAAGCCTGGTGGAACGCGTGCTCGGCGGACTCGAAGGCCAGCCGGAGACAGCCCGTGAGTACGTGTGCCTGGCGGATCAACCCAGGGGCGGCGTAGACGTACAGAGCGTCGAACGCGTCTTCTGGCGTGAGTGCCGGAGCGGGGGCGCGGGGTGTGGGGAGGGTACAGAGCGGGAGGCCGTGCTCGTGTGGAGGAACTGTCGCGGGCTCTGCGCCGAGCGCGCGCAGCAGCATGATGCGGCTCCTCGCCGACGGCTCGGCGCGTGCGGTTCGGGGGCCGACGGCCGGAGGGCTCTCGTGCGGCGTCTCGCCTGGAGCGTCGAGGCTCCCGACTTGTGCGGCGATCTCTCGTCTCCTTGCTCCACGGCGGTTGCGTCGAGTCGAGGCTGGGCTCGGCGCGTCTGGCGTCGAGGCTCGGTGCGTCGCTCCCGGGCCCTGTGCGGGCGGCCGCTCATCTCGCATGCCGTCGCTTCCAACACCACTGGCACTGACGGGGTTTCGCCTTCGCGTGCCGGAATTGACGTTCGAGCAAAGGGAAGTTGCCGACCGCGTCGGCGACACGCGCGCTCCGGAGAGGGCGCCACGGCTCGACGCCGGGGGTCGTTGCCGACCGTACCCGTTCTAGATCGACTGATGTGTCTCGACATTCCTGAGCGAACTGACAACGAACTGATGCGGCAGTCTGGCATATGCCCCACAGCGGCTGGACGCCCCACTGATCAGGCGTGATGGCTGTGGCATATGTCACGAGCGCCGACTTCGCAGGCTCCGGTATCGGACTTCGCAGCGCTGTCGGGTCGTGCTGAGGTCAGGCGCGGGTGAGCATGGAAGGGCCGTGTCCCGGCGATGGGCAGGGCGGGCGAGGCGGGAGGCGTTCGTCATGCGCGACAGCGAACCGGTGTCCGACGCCGATGGCCCCGGCGCGACCTTGCCGCCGGGCGGGCTCATGGACCTGCTGGGCGTCTGCGCGGTCGTCCTGGACCACTCCGGGCGCATCGTGCTGTGGAGCCCGCAGGCCGAAGAGGTCTTCGGCTACACGGCCAAGGAAGCGCTGGGTTGCTACGCCGCGCACCTGCTCGTCGACCAGCGGCACCGCGACCTGGCGGCCGGACTGTTCTCCCAGGTGATGGCCACCGGGACGAGCTGGGCCGGTGCCTTCCCGGTCCGCCACAAGGACGGGGTCAACCGACTTGTGGAGTTCCGCAACATGCGGCTGCTCGACGAAGGCGGCGAGGTCTACGCACTCGGGATCGCGGCCGGTCAGCAGGTGCTCCACCGCATGGAGACGGGCCTGGCACTGTGCGAGAAGCTGGTGTCCCAGTCGCCCATGGGCATAGCGCTGCTCGATCACGAACTGCGCTATCTCCTGGTCAATCCCGCACTGGAACGGATCAACGGCCTGCAGGCGGCCGACCACATCGGCCGCCACCCCCGTGACATCCTCACCTTCCTCGACGTCGACACGATCGAGTCCTGCTTGCGCGAGGTGCTCGCCACCGGGACCCCGATCATCGACCGCTACGTCGTCGGCCGCACCCCCGCCGATCCGGATCGCGACCATGCCTGGTCGGTGTCGTACTACCGCCTTGAGGGAGCCCACGGGCAGCTGATGGGGGTGGCCAACTCGGTGGTGGACATCACCGAGCGCCACCGTGCCGAGGCCGAGGCGGAGCGGGGACGCCGCAGACTCGCCCTGCTCGCCACGGCCGCCGCGAGCGTGGGCACCACATTGGAGGTGGAGCGGACGGCGCAGGAACTGGCCGACGTGATGGTGCCCGACCTGGCCGACATCGCCGCGGTGGACATCCTCGACTCGGCACTCGAACTGCGGCACGGCGCCGATGCCGACGGACCGCGCCGGTTCAGGGCGCTCGGCCTGGCGAGGGCCTATCCCTCCGAAGCAGCTGTCGCCGCCGACCAGCTCGGCGACCTGGCCTCATACCGCGCGGACCGCCTGATCACCCAATGCGTCCGCACCGGCCGACCCGTGCTCGTGCCCGACGTCGGCGCGGCGGATCTGGAGCACATCGCCCGTGACCCGGACGCCGCGCGGCTCCTGGCCCGCTCCGGCGTCCACTCCTACCTCGCGGTGCCGCTCACCGCCCACCAGGAGGTTCTGGGAGCCGTGGACCTGGTGCGCGCCCGCAACACGGACCCGTTCGACGACGACGATGTCCTGCTGGCCGGGGAACTCGCCCACCGGGCCGCCATCGCCATCGACAACGCCCGCTGGCACCAGAGCATTCGCCGCACCGCGGAAACCCTCCAGCGCAGCCTCCTGCCCGGGCCCCCGCCCCCGCTGCACGGACTGGACATCGCCTCCCGCTACCAGCCGGCCCAGATCTCGTGCGCGGTGGGCGGCGATTGGTACGACATCATCCCGCTGGACGGCGACCGCACCGCCCTGGTCGTGGGTGACGTCATGGGCCACGGCATCGACGCCGCCGCGACGATGGGCCGCCTGCGTACCGCCACCCAGGCCTTCGCCGACCTGGCCATGCCTCCCGACGAAGTGCTGCGCCACCTCGACACGACCACCGCCAGACTGGAAACCCACATCGCCACCTGCGTCTACGCCGTCTACGACCCCCACCGCCACACATGCCACATCGCCAACGCAGGCCACATGCCTCCCGCGCTGATTCCCCAGGGCCGCCCGCCGCGCCTGCTGACACTGCCCGAGGGCACCCCCCTCGGAGTCGGTCACGCGCAGTACAGCACCATCGAACTGGAACTGAACCCCGGCGACCGCCTCGTCCTGTACACCGACGGCCTGGTCGAGACCCGCCACCACACCATCGACGCACGCCTGGACGAGCTCCTCGAGCTCCTCGACCACAGCGGCCCCTTGCAGGCCACCTGCACCCACCTCCTGGAGGCCCTGTGCGACGGGGACACCACCGACGACATCGCGCTCCTCATCGCTCAAGCCAGCTAGGGGAGTGTCAGGCGCGCTTCGGCGGACAGAGGATCGTCGTGTCCAGCGGACCCAGGGTGACGACGGACTCGGAGATCCCGGAGGTCCAGACGGTGTCGCAGACCGTGCAGGTGAAACGGTCGGAGAGGCCGTCCGTGTGACGGCCGCAGCTCGGGCACTGTTCCGTCGTGAAGTACGCGTCTGCCATGGCTGTGCACCCGTCCCTAGGCTTTTCGTCCGATCAAGTCGCCGGGCCCCGCTGTGCGTCCTGAACACGTACGAGGACGTGTACCGGATGATGCCCCACCAGTGAAGCGGACGGGTAGGGCGGATGTGGTGGTGATGGCGGTGCCGGTCGGCGTGGCGTACGGGGAAGGAACGGAAGTACGTGTTGCCGGCGACCTTCGTCCCATAACCTCGTGCGTGGAGAAGTCCGATGCTGTGTGCATCCACATGGAGGAGGCGATGGTGCTCGCAAGGACCACGCGGTTGCTCGCGGGCGCCATGGCCCTGGCCTGCCTGGTGCTCATCGGTCCGAGCGCACCGAGCGACGCCCTCCTCGGCGGATCGCGGCCCGTCGACGCCGTCAGGGATGTCGTGCCGAACCGGGTCATGACCTGGAACATCTGCAATCCCTGCGAGGAGAGCGACGTGGACCGGGCCGCGGAGATCGCCTCGTACGCGCCCCAGGTCATCGGTCTGCAGGAAGCGTGCGTGGGTGACGTCCAAAGGATCCGGGACTATCTGGAGTACCTGCACGGGCTGGTCTATCACGTCGAGTACGGCTCGGTCCTGAGCAGTTGGGGCCGCTGCGGGGGAGTGCCCTGGAGCCCGGGAGGCTTTGGTCAGGCGGTCCTCTCGGCGGCGCCGATGACCGACCGCGTGAACGAGGAGTACCCCGACGGCGGTTCCGAGGACCGTGGGTACATGGCGGTCACCACGACCGTGGGCGGGCGGTCCGTACGGGTCTTCAACACCCACCTCGCCCAGCGACAGCAAGAAGAGGTCCGGGCGGACCAGGTCGGTGTACTGGCCACCGCCGTCGCCCGGCACGACCGCGCCATCGTGCTCGGCGACTTCAACGCCGTGCCGGAGGCTCCCGAGCTCTCCCGGATATGGGATCTGGCCGCGGACACGGACGAGCAGTGCCGGCCCTCGTCCGTCGGCACCTGCAAGCCGACCACCGACTGGCTCAGCAAGTTCGACTACGTCTTCCTGCGAGGCATCGCCCCGCTGAGACACCGCGTACACCTCACCTCGTACTCGGACCACAACCTGCTGCACACCGATGTGGACCCGGGCTGACCGGCGCGGGAAGCCGACGCGGGCGCGCCGACCAGCGCGTGACGCCCGCTCTCTAGCGCGCGGACGGGCCGTCCGCTCGCTCCGCGTCCCCGGCACGCACCGCGCTGCCCGAAGCGACCACCCGGCCCGTCCGCGTGCCCGTCAGCGCCGCGAGTGCCACCGCGGCCAGGGCAAGCGCCACGCCCGCGACAGTCGCCGCCGTGACGTCCGTGTCGCCGTGCGGCAGCAGCAGATCGAGGGCCAGTGAACCGACCAACTGGCCGGTGATCGTGCACAGTCCGAGGAGGAGGACGCCCAGCTTCTGCACCGCGGCGACCGCGATGGTGATGAAGGAGATGCCGACCAGGCCGCCGAGATAGACGTAGGGCTCGGTCGGCAGGCGGGACGGTACCCCGGCGGCCACGGCGTGGATCAGGAAGATCACGCTCAGCGCGGCGGTCCCGGCGGCGAAGTTGAAGAACGTCCCCGCGTACGCGGACCCCGCGGCGTTCTTCACATGCCCGTTGACCGCCTGCTGCCAGCTCACGCACACCCCCGCGACCAGCGGCAGCACCAGCATCAAGTAGGGGAATCCGCCGCCCAGTTTGTCCGCCATCGACAGTCCCACGGCCGCGAGCACGAGCACCGCGCCGACGACCCTGCGTCGGGTGGGCCGCTGCGGCCCGGCGGGACCGAGACCCATCCGGTCGAAGAGCAGGCCCCCGGTGACCTGGCCCGCGACGATCGCGACCGTGAACAGTGCGACCCCGAGCGCTCCGACGGTCAGCCCCTGGGCGAGCAGGAAGGCAGCTCCGCCGAAGCCGCCGAGCACCTGCCACCACTTGAGCCGCCTGCCGCGTACGTCCGCGAGCACCAGGCCGACCCCGCGGCGCGGCCCGGGCAGGACGAGGAGACCCAGGGCCAGTACGACGAATCCCGAGCCGAACGAGATCACCGCGGCCGCGAAACCGTCGCCGCCGAGCCCGGCGGCGAGCTCACCGGTGATACGCGCTTGCAGGGATATCAGGGTGCCGGAGAAGACGGCGAGGAGCAGCCAGGGAGCTGCGGCGGCGGGCATGTGCGTACCACTTCTGGACGGGGGCGAATGATCACTCCTTTCTAACTGATCGGTCTGCCCTCGGGCGGGGCGGGCCGGATGACGAGACGCCTCAGGGTCCGCCCGCGTCGCCGTCCCGGCTCAGGAGCGCCGCAGCCGCGGCGCGAGGTAGGGGGCGGTGGCGCTCCGTTTCGACCGGGCGATCTTGGCGGGCGTGCCGGTCGCCACCACCCGGCCTCCCGCGTCGCCGCCGCCCGGGCCGAGGTCGATGACCCAGTCGGCGGTGGCGATCGTGTCGAGGTCGTGCTCGACCAGGACGACCGTGTTGTCGGCGTCGACGAGCCGGTGCAGCTGTCGGAGCAGCAGGGCGATGTCCGCGGGGTGCAGGCCCGCGGTCGGCTCGTCGAGCAGGTAGAGCGCGTGACCGCGGCGGGCCCGCTGGAGCTCGGTGGCGAGCTTGATGCGCTGGGCCTCGCCACCGCTGAGCTCCGTCGCCGGCTGGCCGAGCCGCAGGTATCCCAGGCCCACCTCCCGGAGTGTTTCGAGGCTTCGGGAGGCGGCGGGCACATCGGCGAGGAACGTGGCGGCGTCGTCGACGGACATCGCGAGCACGTCCGCAATGTTCATGTCCCGGTAGGTGACTTCCAGGGTCTCGGCGTTGTACCGCGCGCCGTGGCACGTGGGGCACGGGGCATAGGTTCCCGGCAGGAACAGCAGCTCGACCGTGACGAACCCTTCGCCCTGGCACGTCTCGCACCTGCCATCGGGAACGTTGAAGGAGAAGCGGCCGGGCGAGTAGCCGCGCTCCCGGGCCTCGTCCGTCGCCGCGTACAGCTTGCGTACGGCATCGAACATTCCGGTGTACGTCGCCAGGTTGGAGCGGGGCGTACGGCCGATGGGCCGCTGGTCGACGCGGACCAGCCGGTCGAAGGATTCGAGGCCTTCCGCGTCCTGCACGTCGATTTCGAGCTCCGCCTGGCCGGGCTCCCCGTACTCGCCGTGGTCCGCGTGCTCCTCGTGCTCTTCGGGCGCGAGCCCGAGGTGGCCGCGCACGACCTCGGCGAGCACCTGGGTGACCAGCGTCGACTTTCCGGAGCCCGAGACGCCGGTGACCGCCGTCAGCACGCCGAGCGGCACGTCCACGGAGACGTCCCGCAGGTTGTGCCGGGACACCCCGCGCAGGTGCAGCCACCCCTGCGGCTTGCGGGGGCGACGGGCGACCGGCTCGGCGCGTCCGAACAGATAGCCGCTGGTGGCCGACTCCTCGACCTTTTCGAGACCGGCGACCGGACCGCTGTAGAGCACCCGTCCGCCCGCCTCCCCGGCGCCGGGCCCGATGTCGACGACCCAGTCCGCGCGCCGTACGACGTCCATGTCGTGCTCCACGACGAACAGTGAGTTGCCCGCGGCCTTGAGCCGGTCCAGGACATCGAGCAGTGGCTCCGCGTCGGCGGGGTGCAGCCCGGCGGACGGTTCGTCGAGCACGTACACGACGCCGAACAGGCCGGAACGCAGCTGGGTGGCGATCCGCAGGCGCTGCGCCTCACCGGGCGAGAGGGTGGTCGAGCGGCGGCCGAGGCTGAGGTAGCCGAGCCCGAGGCCGAGCAGCACCTCGACGCGTGCGACCACGTCGGCGCAGATCCGTACGGCGACCTCGGTGCTCTCCCCGGACCGGGCTGACGAGGTGGCGGCCGAGGCCTCCGGAAGTTCCGCGACGGGCCGCAGCAGGTCCGCCACCTCGGCGAGTGGCATCGCGTTGACCTCGGCGACGGAATGCCCCGCGAAGGTGACCGCGAGCGCCTCGGGCCGCAAGCCGCTGCCCCCGCATTCGGGGCAGGGCACCCCTTGGACGAACCGCATCGCGCGGTCGCGCATCCGCTGGCTCTTGGAGTCGGCGAGGACATGCATGACGTGCTTGCGGGCGCTCCAGAACGTGCCGTAGTAGCCGTAGTCGATGCGCCCCGGCTCGGGCTCGATGAGCACGGACGGCTGCTCGTCGGTGTAGAGCAGCCACTCCCTGTCCTTCTTCTTCAGCCTGCGCCACGGCCTGTCGATGTCGATGCCGAGGCCGCTCACGACGGAGCGCAGGTTGGCGCCCTGCCAGGCGCCCGGCCAGGCCGCGATGGCGCCGTCCCGGATGCTCAGCGACGGGTCCGGGACGAGCAGCTCCTCGGTCACGTCGTGCACGGCACCGAGCCCGTGGCACTCGGGGCAGGCGCCCGCCGACGTGTTGGGCGAGAACGCCTCGGCCTCCAGCCGCTCGGCGCCCGGCGGATAGGTCCCGGCGCGGGAGTAGAGGATGCGCAGCAGGTTGGACAGCGTGGTGAGCGTGCCGACCGTGGATCGCGAGCTGGGCGCCCCGCGGCGTTGCTGCAGCGCCACGGCGGGCGGCAGTCCGGTGATCTCCTGCACGTGCGGCGCACCGACCTGCTGCAGCAGCCGTCGGGCGTAGGGAGCGACGGACTCGAAGTACCGGCGCTGGGCCTCGGCATAGAGCGTGCCGAAGGCGAGCGAGGACTTGCCCGAGCCGGAGACACCGGTGAAGGCGACCATCGCGTCCCGGGGAACGTCCACGTCCACGTTCCGCAGATTGTGCTCGTTGGCTCCCCGGACACGCACGCAATGGCCGACCGCGTTTTCTTCCATGGAATGTTCTTTAACCGTTCAGGACGCCGCGGCTGGCCGCCACGCGAATGAAACGGTTCCCAGGAACGTCAATCCTTCTGGAGGTGTCAGCCCTTCTGGAGGTGTCAGCCTTTCTGGAAATGTCAGCCCTTCACGACGCGGCGGACATTGTCGATGCTTCCGCAGCCCGCCTTGAGGTGCTTGTCGCGTTCCTTGGTGAAAGCGGTGCCCAATTCCTCGCGGCGTTCCATGGCCACGTTCTCGCGTGCGCCGTTGAGGATCGTGCGCTCCTCCTCGTCGGTGTGGTGGGTGACCGCCTCGACGAGCTTCTCCAGTTTCTCGTCCCAGTCGTCGGAGCCGACGTCGTCCACCTCGAGGAGGGCAAGCAGCGCCTCGTTGCCCTCCTCGTGCTCCTCGACGCCGTGCTCGACCTCTTCGTTGTCGATGTCCCGGTAGCGCCTGAGGGCGGGGTAGACCTCGGCCTCCTCCGCGAGCGCGTGCGCGATGAGCAGGTCGGCGAACTTCTTCAGGGCCTCTGCCCGCTCGGCCTCCACGCTGCGCATGGCGCGGAACAGCTCTTCCATCCGCCGGTGATCGTCGAGGATCAGTTCCACGACGTCCGTGGCCTTGTCCGGCATGTCGGCTCTCCTTCTCGGCTGGGGGCAGCGGGCTCAGCACGCGAGCGCGTTCGTGCCGAGCGATTCGTGGTGAGCGACTGCGTGCACATGCGTTGTGTGCACATATGTCTCCTACAGATACCTAGCGCGCTCGCCGTTCCACGAGGTGCCTCGCGTACCCCGCCGTCGCGTGTGTCACTCCTGCGGCCTACCCAGGGCGAGAGCTCCGGCGCCGTGAGGGGATCAGTGGGCGCTGCGGGGAATGCCGACTCCGCGGGCACCGGCGGCCGACTCGCCGACCAGGGCGATGTGGGCGGTGACGCGCTTGCCGGCCGGTTCGAGCTGGACCTGGAAATCTTGCGCGACGGCCTTGACGATCTCCAGCCCGTGCCCACCGATTCTGTGCGGGTCCTCGGAGCGTGCGACGGGGCGGACGCGGGCGCTGTCGTGCACGGTCACCGCCACCGTGTCGTCCTCGATGCGCAGCTCCATCAGCATCGGGCCGGGGGCGTACTTGCGGGCGTTGGTGACCAGTTCGCTGACCACCAGTTGCGTCAGGTCCATCGCGCGGGCGGAGATGTCGACGTCCCTGTCCGCCTGGGCGCGGGTGAGGAAGTCGAGGGCGAGGTGACGTGCTTCCGCGATGGAGGAGTCTCCGTCGTCCAAAGGAACGGCGACAGCCATGAGCTGCGCTGCCGTCGTCTCGCCGCCACTACCGGCTGACTCCATTTCCTCTCCACCTTCGTCCCCGCGTCCCCGTTTCCTGCTCACCTACCCTGCTGGACGCATCGCATTCTGCTCTGATTCGGATCGATGATCCGTTCGAGCGAAGCTGTCTGCGCGAACCATCGGGCAGGCTGCCGGCGCGTGCCCGGGCCCTGCGCCGCACCAGCGAGTGCAGTCGAGAACATGGTGACAGACACACGCCAAAGACACCTCGCGCTTCACGCCCTTACCCATCGGAAGGGGAATGCGGAAGGGGGGTGAGGTGCGGACACGCGCCTCGGGCGGACGGCGCGGGCCTCGAAGCGATACGCCGGTCGGCCCGGCGGCGGTACAAGGCGTGACCAGGCGCGGGCCGCACGCCGGCCTCGATGAAACAGTCGTCCGGGATTCTGCGACGATGTGGCCCATGGCTGCAGTGAGCAGAAATCATGTGACGGTCACCGGCCGCGCCGGAGGGCCTGTGGTGATGCTGGCGCACGGGTTCGGATGCGACCAGAACCTGTGGCGGTTCGTGGTGCCGCTCCTTGAGCGCGATTACACCGTGGTCCTGTTCGACCACGTCGGAGCCGGGCGCTCCGATCTGTCGGCGTGGAGCGAGGAACGCTATTCCTCGCTCGAGGGCTATGTGGAAGATGTGCTGGAGATCTGCCATGAGCTCGAGCTCGGCCCGGTGACGTTCGTGGGGCACTCGGTGAGCGCGATGATGGGCGTCCTCGCCGCCGCGCGGGAGCCGGAGGCCTTCACCGGTCTGGTGCTGCTGGCCCCGTCGCCGTGCTTCATCGACGATCCGGCCGCGGGGTATCGCGGCGGCTTCAGTGCCGAGGACATCGATGAACTCCTCGCCTCGCTGGACGCGAACTATCTGGGCTGGTCGGGTGCCATGGCTCCGGTGATCATGGGCAATCCCGAGCGGCCGGAACTGGGCGAGGAACTGACCAACAGCTTCTGCCGCACCGATCCGGACATCGCCCGCGTCTTCGCCCGTGTCACGTTCCTTTCCGACAACCGCGAGGACCTCGGCAAGGTCAGCGTGCCCACTCTGGTCGCTCAGTGCTCCCGTGACGCGATCGCGCCCCCGGAGGTCGGAGCCTTCGTCAACGACCGGATCTCCGGCAGCCGTCTCGTCACCCTGAACGCGACCGGCCACTGCCCTCAGCTCGCCGCACCGGAGGAGACGGCCGCCGCGATCACCGGCTTCGTCGGAGGCGCGAGACCATGATGAGCAAAACCAGTGACAGCGGGGGCGGGGAACCCTCGGAGCCGGAGGAACAGCCCGAGGAGCAGCACGAGGAGCAGTCCGGAGAGCAGCGCGAGGAGCAGTCCGGAGAGCAGTCCACGGGCGACTCCGCGGCGTTCTCCGCTCTGCTGGAGGACAGCGCCGAGGATCTGTACGAGCACGCGCCGTGCGGATACGTCTCCACGCTTCTCGACGGCACCATCGCCAAGATCAACACGACGCTGCTCGGCTGGCTCGGATACGCCCGCGAGGACCTGGTGGGTCGCAAGGCATTCTCCGACCTGCTGACCGTGGGCGGCCGGCTCTACCACGAGACGCACTTCGGGCCCCTGCTGCAGATGCAGGGCGAGCTCAGCGGTGTCGCCCTGGAACTCAGGACGGCCGACGGCAGCCGCCTGCCCGTCCTGGTGACCTCCACGGTCAAGACCGGCAGCGACGGACAGCCGCTGCTCATCCGTACGACTGTCTTCGACGCACGCGACCGCCGCTCGTACGAGACCGAACTGCTGCGCGCCAGGCAGGAAGCGGAACGCGAGCGCGAAGAGCTCAAGCGACTCAACGCCGTCCTCCAGCAGACGCTGTTGCCTCCGGCGCTCGTGAGCGTGCCGGGTCTTGAGGTGGCCGCTCACTACCACATCGCCTCCACGGACATGGTCGGCGGCGACTTCTACGATCTGTTCCCCCTCGCCGCCGGGACGTGGGGTCTGTTTCTGGGGGACGTGTGCGGCAAGGGCGCCGGCGCCGCGGCCATCACCTCGCTGGCCCGGTACACCCTGCGCGCCGCCGCCGTCTACGATCCCGATCCGGTCGCGGTCCTCGCCAACCTCAACACCGTCCTCAACCACGAGTACAACGGCGACGACCCCCGCTTCTGCACGGTCATCTTCGGACTGCTCACCCCCGACCCCGATGGGGGCGGCTTCCGCATCACCCTGGCCAGCGGCGGCCACCCCCCGGCCCTGCTCATGCGCGCGGACGGCAGCGCCGACCAACTGCCCACCCCCGGCGGGCAGCTCATCGGGGTCCTGCCCGACGCGCACATCGCCACCACGACCGTCTGCCTCGCGGCAGGCGACACCCTGCTGCTGCACACCGACGGCCTCACCGAAGCCCACACGGCTTCGAACAGCGACGACGACCGCTACGGGGACGAGGCCCTCCTCGGCTTCACCCAGGCGCTGGCACCGACGACCGCCCCGACCGCCGTCGCGGCGATCCGCGACCTGCTCGACACCTTCGGCACCGGCGTCGAGGACGACACCGCCGTCCTCGCCGTCAGCGTGCCCCTACCGACCGGCGAAGAGCAGCAGTGACCCACCTCTCCATCCGCACCCGGACCACCGCCTCGGGGCCCGTCGTCGAACTGACGGGAGAACTCGATCACGAGAGCTGCTCCCAGCTCCGCGGAGTCCTGCCCGGCCTTGCCCTGCAGCCGGGCCAACGGCTCGTGATCGACCTGACGGGCATCACCCTCTGCGATTCGAGCGGCATCAGCGCACTGATCGCCGCCCGCAACCGCGCCCTCGCCGCCGGCGCGGCCATCGCCCTGGCGGCGGTGCCCGAACGCGTCAGCCGCGTCCTCACCCTGGTGGGCCTGAGTCAGATCTTCCCCACGTACCCCACGGCGCACGCGGCGGGTCTACCGGGCGGCGGCAGCCCGTAGAGCCGCCAGTGCCCGGTCGGCGTGGGCGCTCATCCGGAACTCGCTGCGGACCACCTCGATCACGCGCCGGTCGGTGCCGATGACGAAAGTGGTCCGCTTGGTGGGCAGGGGGCCGAAGCCGCGTGCCACGCCGAACCGGCCGCGCACGATGCCCTCCGGGTCGGACAGCAGCGGGAACCCGAAGGTGTGCCGCCCCGCGAACTCGCGCTGGCGCTCCACCGCGTCCGCGCTGATCCCCACCGGCCTGGCGCCCACCGCCGCGAACTCCGCCGCCAGGTCCCGGAAGTGGCAGGCCTGGGCGGTGCAGCCGGGAGTCATGGCCGCCGGGTAGAAGAACACCACCACCGGACCGTCGGACAGGAGCGCCATAAGGGACGTGGACGTGCCCGTCTCGTCGGGCAGGGTGAAGTCCTCGACGAGTGAGCCGACTTGTACGCGGGTCATCGCTGACCTCCTCGTCCGGCGCGGAGGAGGGCGGGCGAGAAGGGGAGAAGGGGGCGAGGTGGCGACGCGGACACGGGGTCTCCAGACGGCTCGGCAGCACAGGGCAGCGTGGCTCGCGATACTACTCGCCGGTAAGGAGACGTGTGCTCGGCTGGGTTGCTCGGGGGTGGGACCCGGTTGAGCCGGCCGGGGGCGAGACCCGGCCCGATCGGTCGTGCGTTGTCTGAGCCCCTGGGGCGGCCCTGGCGCCCCAGGGACTCGGCGCGGGCAGCGCGTGGTTCACGCGCCCGCGGTCACGCGGCCTGCGCGTGCCCGGCGCCGTCCTCTCCACGGACGGCTTCCGCGCGCACACGGGCGCAGCTGGTGGTGATGAGGCGGGAGACGTGCATCTGGGAGATGCCGAGCTCCTCGGCGATCCTGCTCTGCGTCATGTCCTCGAAGAAGCGCAGGTACAAGATGGTCCGTTCACGCTCCGGCAGCCGTCGCAGACCCGTCTTGGCGGCCTCCCGGTCGGTGATGCAGTCGTAGGCGGGATCGGTGGCGCCAAGAGTGTCGGCCAGGCTGAAACCATCGGGGTCGAAGGACATCTCGGCGTCCAGGGACAGGGCGCTGTAACTCGTCATGGCCTCCATCCCCTCACGGACCTCCTCCTCGGTCAGCCCCGCCTGTTCGGCGATGGCCGCCGTGCTGGGCTCGGCGTCGCTGCCCGGCCGGTCCATGAGCTCGCGGCGCGTGACCCGGACCTTGTTGCGCAGCTCCTGGACACGACGGGGCACCCGTACGTCCCACATGCGGTCGCGGAAGTGCCGACGCAGCTCACCGGTGATGGTGGGCACGGCGTAGCTCTCAAAGGCCCCGCGCTCCGGCTCGTACCGGTTGACCGCCTTGATCAGGCCCATCGCGGCGACCTGCCGCAGGTCTTCGAGGTTCTCCCCCTTGTTGCGGAAGCGGCCGGCCAGCCGGTGCGCCATGGGCAGCCAGGCCGTCACGATCTCCTCGCAGAGCAGGTCGTACTCGGGTCCGCCGTCGAGAGTGGCGAGCCGGGCGAAGGCCGCCGCGGTGTCGGGAGCGTCCTCGTGACGGTGCCGGGGTCCATCAATTCGGCGGGCAACGGGTGCGTTGAGATCGGTAAGCATCGGCAATCGCTCCTAAGCGGTGACGGGTAAGTGACCGCGGAGAAACGGAGGGGCCCGGAGCCGGACATCCGACGGGAGAAGACATACCGCTCCCCGCGAATGCGCCTCCGGTCCGAAGCACGAAGTCCGCCTGCCCCTGGACTCGGAGGGGAAACAAAACGCAGTTGAGGGCATGCGCACAGAACCGTCGGCGAAGGCCCGCGGGCCAGGTGGGGGAGTGCCTTGTGCCGATGTATCGACCGGCCGTTGCCGGGTACCTGGTCGCACGCACCGGCAAGTCGCCCGGCTCGCCGCCTCAGCCGTCCTGGGCGAGCCTGGAGCAGGTGCCCGTCGCCGGACACGGGCGCCACGGACGCAGGGAAAGGACGTGCCATGGGCGTGCGCAGGCGGATCAGCCGCTGGCCTGTCTACCGGCAGTTGTCCGGAAAGGACCCGCTGGGCCGCGGGCGGGCCGCCATGTCCGGGCACACGGAGCACATTCGGCCGCGTACCGACACCGCCGATCGGGTCGTCTCCTCGGTGTGTCCGTACTGTGCGGTCGGCTGCGGGCAGGAGATCTACGTCAAGGACGAGCAGGTGGTCCAGATCGAGGGCGACCCGAACTCGCCCGTCAGCCGCGGGAGGTTGTGCCCCAAGGGCTCGGCGACGCTCCAGCTCACCACCGGAGAGGCCCGGCGGCACCAGGTCCTTTACCGCCGCCCGTACGCCGAGGACTGGGAACCGCTCGACCTCGACACGGCCATGGACATGGTGGCCGAGCGGGTGATCGAGACACGGCGCGCCACCTGGGAGTGGGAGAACGGGCAAGGGCTGCGCACCGCCCGGACCCTGGGCATCGCCAGCCTCGGCGGAGCGACCCTGGACAACGAGGAGAACTACCTCATCAAGAAGCTCCTCACGGGGCTCGGCGTGGTGCAGGTGGAGAACCAGGCCCGCGTCTGCCACAGCTCCACGGTCGCGGGCCTCGGCACCTCGTTCGGGCGAGGCGGCGCGACCACTTTCATGCAGGACCTCCAGCACGCCGACTGCATCGTCATCCAGGGTTCCAACTTCGCCGAGGCGCACCCCGTGGGCTTCCAGTGGGTGATGGAGGCCAAGGCGCGCGGCGCCCGCGTCATCCACGTCGATCCGCGCTACACCCGCACCAGCGCCCTCGCGGACCTGCACGTACCGATCAGGGCAGGCAGCGACATCGCCTTCCTCGGCGGGATCATCAACCATGTCCTCACCGAGGAGAAGGACTTCAGGGAGTACGTCCTCGCCTACACCAACGCCGCCACACTCGTCGGCGAGGACTTCCGCGACACCGAGGACCTGGACGGCGTCTTCTCCGGTCTCAACGAGGAGACGCGCCACTACGACCCGTCCAGCTGGCAGTACGAGGGAGTCGACGTACAGGCGCCCGCCGGTGACGTCGACGTGCAGTACGAGAAGCGCGTACGTGAATCAGGTGAACCGGAGACCCACGGTTCGGGAGGGGCGCAGACGGGCGGCGAGGCGCCCCGCGACGAGAGCCTGACCCATCCGCGCTGCGTCTACCAGATCCTCAAGCGGCACTACGCCCGCTACACGCCCGAACTGGTCGAGGAGAGCTGCGGTGCGCCGCGCGAGACGTTCCTGCGGGTCTGCGACGCCCTGACCGCGAACTCCGGCCGCGAGCGGACCAGCGCGTTCGCCTACGCGGTCGGCTGGACCCAGCACTCGGTCGGCTCGCAGTACATCCGGGCCGCCAGCGTCCTCCAGTTGCTCCTCGGGAACATCGGCCGCCCCGGAGGCGGCATCCAGGCGCTGCGCGGTCACGCCTCCATCCAAGGGTCGAGCGACATCCCGACCCTCTACAACCTGCTGCCCGGATATCTGCCGATGCCGCACGCCCACGAGCACGAGACCCTCGACGCGTTCATCGACGCCAGCCGTACGGACAAGGGCTTCTGGGCCGACATGCGCGCCTACTTCGTGAGCCTGCTGAAGGCCTACTACGGCGACGCGGCCACCGCCGAGAACGACTTCTGTTTCGACCACCTGCCACGGCTGACCGGCTCGCACTCCACGTACGAGACGGTCATGGCGCAGCTGGACGGCATCTGCAAGGGCTACTTCCTGATGGGCGAGAACCCCGCGGTGGGCTCCGCCAACACCCGGTTGCAGCGCCTCGGCATGGCCAACCTGGAATGGCTCGTCGTACGCGACTTCTCGCTGATCGAGTCCGCCACCTGGTGGCAGGACGGCCCCGAGATCGAGACGGGCGAGATGCGCACCGAGGACATCGGCACCGAGGTGTTCTTCTTTCCCGCCGCCGCGCACACGGAGAAGTCCGGTTCGTTCACCAACACCAACCGCTGGGTGCAGTGGCACCACGCGGCCGTCGAGCCGGGCGGGGACGCGCGCAGCGACCTGTGGTTCACGTACCACCTGGGCCGGCGCATCAAGGCGAAACTGGCCGGGTCCAGCGACCCGATGGACCAGCCCGTGCATGATCTGACCTGGGACTACCCGGTGGACGGGCCGCTGGAGGAGCCGGTGGCCGCCACGGTGCTCGCCGAGATCAACGGCCATGGCGCCGACGGGGCACCGCTCTCGGCGTACACGGAGCTGAAGGACGACGGTTCGACACGGTGCGGCTGCTGGATCTACTGCGGCGTGTACGCGGACGGCGTCAACCAGGCCGCCCGCCGCAAGCCCGGCAAGGAACAGGACTGGGTCGCCGCCGAGTGGGCCTGGGCGTGGCCCGCCAACCGCCGCATCCTCTACAACCGGGCCTCGGCCGCCCCCGACGGCACACCGTGGAGCGACCGCAAGGCCTATGTCTGGTGGGACGAGAGCGACGGCAGGTGGAAGGGGCACGATGTCCCGGACTTCGTGCCGGACCGCGCCCCTGATCACGTACCGGCGAAGGGGGCGACCGGGCCCGACGCGCTGCGCGGCGACGACGCCTTCATCATGCAGGCCGACGGCAAGGGCTGGCTGTACGCGCCGGCGGGACTCGAGGACGGCCCGCTGCCCACCCACTACGAACCCCAGGACTCGCCGTTCCCCAACGCGCTCTACCCCTCCACACCGCGTTCTCCGGTACGGCAGTTGCTGGCACGGGAAGGCAACCGCTACCACCCGAGCGCGGACGAGCCCGGAAGCGACGTCTTTCCGTACATCGTCACCACCCACCGCCTCACCGAGCACTTCACGGCCGGCGGCATGAGCCGCTGGTCGCCCTACCTCTCCGAACTGCAGCCCGAGTTCTTCTGCGAGGTCTCGCCGCAGCTCGCCGCGGAGTGCGGCCTCGAACACGCCGGGTGGGCCACCATCATCACGGCCCGCAACGCGATCGAGGCCAGGGTCATGGTCACCACGCGGATCAAGCCCCTCACCGTGCACGGGCGCACGGTCCATCAGATCGGCCTGCCCTTCCACTGGGGCCCCAACGGGGTGGCCACCGGGGACGCGGCCAACGAACTGGTGGCCATCGCCCTCGACCCCAACGCCCACATCCAGGAGGACAAGGCCCTCACCGCGGACATCCGGCCCGGGCGCCGCCCTCGCGGCCCCGACCTGCCCGAGCTGGTCGCCGAGTACCGCAGGCGGGCCGGCATCACCGCGACCACGGGTACGGAGGCCAGGAAATGACGGAGCGCCACCTGCTGAGCGGGCTCGAACCCGACCCGGCGCGCGACGCCGGCCACCCGGAGCCGCCCCCGCGGGTCGGCTTCTTCACCGACACCTCCGTGTGCATCGGCTGCAAGGCCTGCGAGGTGGCCTGCAAGGAGTGGAACGCGCTTCCGGAGGACGGGCTCTCCCTGACCGGGATGAGTTACGACAACACCGAGGGCCTGGGCGCGTCCACCTGGCGTCACGTGGCCTTCATCGAGCAGACGGCGGCCGATCCGCAGGGGGCCGTTCCCGAACCGCAGGGGCGTACACGGCTTCCGCTCGTGGACGGCGAGGGGGACGGCGCGGCGGCGGCCGCGGCGCAGGGCGTGGGGGAGACCCGCTGGCTGATGTCATCCGACGTGTGCAAGCACTGCACGCACGCGGCGTGCCTGGACGTCTGCCCGACCGGCTCCCTCTTCCGCACGGAGTTCGGCACGGTCGTCGTGCAGGACGACATCTGCAACGGCTGCGGCTACTGCGTGCCCGCCTGCCCGTACGGCGTCATCGAGCAACGCCCCTCGGACGGCCGGGCGTTCAAGTGCACCATGTGCTACGACCGGCTCGGTGCCGGGCAGGAGCCCGCTTGCGCCAAGGCCTGCCCCACCCAGTCCATCCAGTTCGGGCCGCTGGACGAGCTGCGGGAGCGGGCCGCGCTGCGTGTCGACCAACTGCACGACGCGGGCGTGACGGGCGCCCACCTGTACGGGAATGACCCGGACGACGGAGTCGGCGGCGACGGAGCCTTCTTCCTGCTGCTCGACAAACCCGAGGTGTACGGGCTGCCCCCCGACCCCGTGGTGACCACCCGTGACCTCCCCGCCATGTGGAAACACGCGGGCGCGGCCGCCGCGTCCCTGCTCGGCGGCTTCGCCCTGTCCTTCGCCTTGCCCGCCCTCGCACGAAGGAGGGGGACGCGATGAGCGGCCGCCGGGGGCGCCGTGGGCGCCGGGGCGAGCAACTCATGGTGCCGGAAGCCGAGTTCGCCTCGTACTACGGAAGGCCGGTCATCAAGGCGCCGTCCTGGTCCGCCACGGACATCGCCGGATACTTCTTCCTGGGCGGCCTCGCGGGCGCCGGCTCCGTGCTGGCGGCGGGAGCGCAGCTGACCGGGCGTGGGCGCACGGCCACCGCGATGAAGGTGTCGTCGCTGGGAGCCGTGTCGCTGGCCGCCGCCGCGCTCATCCACGATCTCGGGGTGCCGAGCCGCTTCCCGAACATGCTGCGGGTGCTCAAGCCGACCTCACCGATGAGCGTCGGCTCGTGGCTCCTCGCCGCGTACGGGCCCGCCGCGGGCGCGGCTGCCGTCTGCGCGACCACCGGGCGTCTGCCCAGGATCGGCGCCGCGGCGACCGGCACGGCCGCCGTGCTCGGCCCTGTCGTGGCGGCGTACACCGCCGTGCTGGCCGCCGACACCGCGGTGCCCGCCTGGCACGGAGCGCACCGCGAACTGCCCTACGTCTTCACGGCGTCCGCCACGGCCGCGGCGTCGGGCATGGCCCTCGTGACCGGCCCCCTGAACGAGTCCGCTCCGGCACGCTGTGCCGCGGTCCTGGCCGCGGCGGCTGACGTGGCGGCCGTGCGGGCGGCCGAGAAGCGGCTCGGCATGGTCGCCGAGACCTACCGGAAGGGCCGTGCCGGGCAGCTGATGCGGTGCGCCCGGTGGCTCACGGTGGCGGGGGCCGCCGGGGCGGCGGTGGCGGGCGGTCGCAGCCGCGCGGGAGCCGTGGCCGGTGGTGTGGCCCTGCTCGCCGGTTCCGCCTGCACACGCTTCGGGATGTTCGCGGCGGGTGTCGCCTCGGCACAGGACCCGAAGTACACGGTGGTCCCGCAGCGGTCGAACGCCGGCCCTGGCCTGCCGACGCATGCGTGAGGCGTGTCGGACGACGCGGGGCGGCAGAGCGAGAGGTGCCGCCCGCCGGGGCGGGCGGCACCTCGGGGATGCGTCACAGCCGGGCTTCACCCGACAGGAGCGAGTCGTCGGTGGGGCGGGCGCCGGGCAGTTGGTGGCTGGCGGCGACCAGGGCGGCGTCGATGTCGCTGGTGCCGGTGGCCAGGCACAGGCTGTAGGCGACGTCTTCGTACTCCTGCCGGCTTGCGGCACTTCCCTGGTCGGCCCGCAGCACGGCCAGGGCCTTGTAACGTTCCACCAGGTCCGCAAGGACCACGGGGTGTGCCAGCAGCATGAGCATCCTCTCTCGGGGCGCGGTGCGTCCATCGCCTCGCCCGTGTGCCCGTGCGGGATCAGATCAATCCGAGTCCGAGTGAGGCGAGGCTCACTTCGCAGCGGACTCCGCCGGCGCCCCTGCGTGAGCGGCGGCCGCCTCGGTCAGAGCGTGCAGTCCGGCCGCCACCAGCGGGTGTGAGGCGCTGCCGCGCCGTACGGCGGTCAGGAAGCGGCGCGCGGGAACGGGCGTGCCCAGCAACGGGACCCGGGTGACCGCGTGCTGGGGGAGCGGCACGATCCTCGGCATGAGACAGACGCCGAACCCCGAGGCGACGAGCGAGGACACCGCGTACCACTCCTTGACCTGGTGGGTGACGCGCGGCGTGAAGCCGGCCGTCGTGCACGCCGCCATCACCAGCGGGTAGGTGTCGTTGTTCGCCTTCTTGACGACCCATGACTCCGCGGCGGCTTCCGCGAGCCGGACTCCTTCGGCCCGGGCGAGCGGGTGCCCGTCGGGAACCAGCAGGTCCTGGCGGTCGGTCAGCAGGGGGTTCTGTTCGAAGCGGGGGTCCGTGACGGGCGGCGCGTCGGGGCCGGGCAGCACGAGGGCCACGTCGGTCTCGCCGGCCAGCAGCATCCGGTAGCACTCGGCGCTCTCCTCCTCGACGATCAGCGACTCCACCAGCGGGTGCGTCTCCCGCAGGCGGACGGCGGCCGGAGCGCCGAGCGCGGCCAGCGCCGAGGAGACCCCGCACATCCGCAGCGTGCCCCGGATGCCCCGGTCCCCCGCGTCCTGCCGGGCCAATTCCGCCTGGGCCGCCTCCCACTGCGCCCGCAAGGCGTCGGTGTGCCGGAGCACGATGTGCGCGGCCGGTGTCAGGCGCACGCGACGCCCCTCGGGGCGCAGCAACTCCACTCCCAGATCACGGGCCAGCAGCCGTAGTTGCTGGGAGACGGCCGAGGGAGTCAGATGCAGGGACTCCGCGGTCGCGGTGACCGTGCCGTGCTCGGCGAGCGCCTGAAGGACGTGCAGCCGGTGGTCAATCATGTAGGCAAGCCTAAAAGGTTTCGTGCACATTCATTTGCTGGACGTGCACGTTCCGGGTCCGGAGCCTTGAGTCATGACGAAGCTTCCCGCTCCCGCCCTGATGCTCGGCAGCGTGCTGAGCCTCCAGTTCGGGCAGGCCCTGGGCAGGCAGCTAGCCGACGCCGTCGGCGCGCCCGGCGCCGTGGCCCTGCGCCTCGCCCTGGCCGCGGTGCTCCTGCTGCTCCTCTACCGGCCCTCGCTGCCGCGCAGCCGCACGGATGTGGTCCTGGTCCTCGGTTTCGGGACGGCCATCGCAGGGATGAACTTGATCTATCCCGCGCTGCTTCTGCTGCCGCTGGGGCTGGCCAGCGCGCTCCAGCTCCTCGGCCCGATCACCCTGGCCGTGCTGACCTCGCGCCGCAGGCGTGACGTGGGTTGCGCCGTCCTTGCCGGATGCGGGGTCTTCCTCTTCCAGGTCCGCCACGGCGCCGACTTGCCGCTCCCCGGCGTGCTTCTCGCGCTGGCCGCGGGGGCATCGATGGCCGCCTACCTGCTCTTGAGCAAGAAAGCGGGAGCCAGGAGCGCGGGAGGCGGCCCGCTGGCCCTGGCGGTGACGTGGGCGGCCGTGCTGACACTCCCGCTGGGCGTGGCGGATCAGGGGAGCGAACTGCTCGCCCCTGCGATTCTGCTGTCGGCGACCGGGGTGGCCGTCCTCTCGGCGGTCATCCCGTACTCCCTGGAACTGGCGGCCCTGCGGCGGTTGCCGGTCCGTACGGTGAGCGTGCTGACCAGCCTGGAGCCGGCGAGCGCGGGCCTGGCGGGCGTGCTGGTCCTTGGCGAGGATCTGGACGTCACGCAGTGGCTGGCGCTGGGCTGCGTGGGAGCGGCGAGCGCGGGAGCGGCAAGTGCGGGCGCGGCGAGTGCGGGCACGGCAAGGGCCCCGGAGCGCTGACGGCGCCCGGGGCCCACAGGTGGTGGTGTGTCAGTAGGAGGGTCTGATGGAAAAAGCGCCCGTCGGCCCTGAGATCAGGCCAGCATCCCCCTGCGGAGCTTGTTGAGGGTGCCGGTCAGCAGGCGGGAGATGTGCATCTGGGAGACGCCGAGCTCGGAGCCGATCTGCGACTGCGTCATCTCCTGGCCGAAGCGCAGTTCGAGGATGCGGCGCTCCCGGTCGTCGAGCTCGTCGAGGAGCGGTGCCAGGGTGTGCAGATTCTCCACCGCTTCCATGGCCGGGTCCGGTCCGCCCATCACATCGGCCAGGGTGCGCGTCGGCGTGGCCGCGCTCTCACCGCCGTCGGTGGGGGCCTCGAGGGAACCCGCGGTGTAGCCGTTCGAGGCGACGAGGCCGTCGATGACCTCTTGTTCGGTCAGGTCCAGATATTCGGCGAGCTCCTTGACGGTCGGGTCGTGGTCGAGATGGGCGGAGAGCTCCTCCTTGGCCTTGGCGAGCTCCACCCGCAACTCCTGGAGGCGGCGCGGCACATGCACGGCCCAGGTGGTGTCGCGGAAGAACCGCTTGATCTCGCCGAGGATGTAAGGCACGGCGAACGTGGCGAACTCGACCTCACGGCTGAGGTCGAACCGGTCGATCGCCTTGATGAGGCCGATGGTGCCGACCTGGATGATCTCTTCCATGTCGCCGCTGCCGCGATTGCGGAACCGCCGGGCCGCGAACTGCACCAGCGTCAGGTTCATCTCGATAAGGGTGTTGCGTGCGTATTGGTACTCGTGTGTGCCCTCTTCCAAGGTCTGCAGCCGGTCGAAGAACATCTTCGACAGCGCCCGGGCATCCTTGGGGGCGACCTTGTCCGTGTCCTCGATCCACGGCAGGTCACCCTCCATGGCGGACGCCTCGGCCGAGGCATGCGTATCGAGCGCGGCTGACGTCGCGTCCTCACACACGGTCTCGGCGGCGTGTTCAGAGATCAGTGACATGTCTCTACCTCCCCTGGTTCTACGAAGCTTCCTCGTACCGCCCCTGCCCCGGCTTCAGGCATGCATGTGCGTTGACCCAAATTTTCTTGCTGTGGGGAAATAGTTGTCTCCATGCATCGTACGATGTGAGAGGTTGCCCGGCTTCAGCCTGGCATTCGCCCAAACCTGACAGCCCCAGCCACCGGAGTGACTCTTCGGACGCGCCGTGTTGGACTGAGTGCATGTCCCCAAACGCCGAAGGCCGACGGAGCGGGGATGCTGTCGGCCGGGACCCCAATTCGGCGTGGCTAAACGAGAAGCAGGATCACGTGGACAGATTCGCTGCCGTCGAGCGGGCGCTGCGCAATGCGGCTCCCCATTTGCTGCTCGATGTCGTGACGGGGGCGTTGCGCGAGGAGTACGGCGCCGAGAGGGTCGAACTGCGGCTCGCCGACTACGGCTTGACCACCCTTCAGATGGTGGAAGAGGTGCCGTTCAGCACCGAGCCGGTGCCGATCCATGACAGTCCGCAGGGCAGGGCCTTCGGCGCCCAGGAACCTCGCGTGGAGTCGAAGGGCGGCGAAGGCGCGGCGACGATACATCTGCCGGTGACGGTCCGAGGGGACCGGATGGGCGTACTGACGGTCACCATCCCCGAAGTGCGCTTCGAGCTGGCACACCTGCCGGAGATCCAGCACATCTGTGAGGCGCTGGGCCACGAGATCCTGGTCGCCGAACGCGACACCGATCTGTACCTCCTCGCGCGCAGGGCCGTCCGCCTCACGCTCGCCGCCGAGATGCAGTGGCAGCTGCTGCCCGGCCGCTCGGTCACGCGTCCGGAGTTCCAGCTGGGCGCCCACCTCGAACCCGCGTACGCGATCTTCGGCGACAACTTCGACTGGTCCGTCTCCTCCCAGCACCTCACGCTCACCGTGACCAACGGCATGGGCCAGGGGATGGAGGCGGCGCTGCTGACCAACCTCGTGGTGAGCGCTCTGCGCAACGCCCGCCGCGCGGGACTCGACCTCGCCGGGCAAGCGAGCCTCGCCGACCAGGCCGTCTACGCGCAGTACCGCGGCGAGCTGCATGCTTCCGTCCTGCTGCTGCGCTTCGATCTCGCCACCGGCGAGGTGGAGGCCGTAGACGCCGGATCACCCCGCATGTGGAGGTACCGGGACCGGACGGTCGCGCCCGTCGACTTCGACGCGCAGCTTCCCCTCGGCATGTTCGAGGAGACGGCCTACGTCGCGGAGCGTCTGCGCCTTGAACCGGGCGACCGCCTCCTGGTGAGCAGCGACGGGGTGTACGAGAGCGTCTCGAAGGCGGGGGAGCGGTACGGGGAGCGGGCGCTGGCACGGTCCCTGTCGGCGCACCGCCTGCTTCCCGCGGCGCAGGTGCCACAGGCGGTGCTGCGCGATCTCGGGGAGTACCGGGGTGCGCTGCCCCTGGAGGACGACGCTCTCGTGGTCTGCCTCGACTGGTTCGGACGGTAGTCGGGGCTCGGGGACGAGCCGACCTGGCGCTCAGTGGTGTGGTCTAACCGACCGAGCGCCAGGTTCTGGCTCCCTCGTCGTCCTTCTCGGACGCGGTCGCCACGTCACGAAAGCCCCTGAGTCCTTCGAGCAGGGCGCGGCGCGCCTTGGGCGGCATGGCCTCGATGGTGGCCATCAATATGCTCTCGCGCCGTTTTCGCAGGTCGGCGAGGTAGGCCCTGCCATGCCCTGTGAGACGAAGCTCCAGTTCCCGTCTGCTGACCGGACTGGGCGTGCGTTCGATCAGTCCCGTGGCCTGAAGGCGGTCGCACAGGCGGCTCACCGAAGGGGGAGCCGATCCGAGGGCCTCGGAGAGCATCCGCAGGTTGATGCCCTCCTCGCGGTCCAGTGCGTACAGCACGCGCAGCTGGGACGGAGAGACGGGCCCGGTCGGGACGGCCTCACGTCCTTGTTCCCACATGACTTCGAGCAGTTCGATGAACTCGGAACCCGCATGAGCCGAGTCCCGGGACCAGCGATCGGGTTCGGGACTCAGACCCATATCGATGACACTCCGATCGGCGTTGTCTCACTTGTACATGTTGCCACCGGGGCACGTCCCACACCCCGGAACCGAAAAGGCCTACAAGGAAACGCAGGTCGCGGAGCTTCTCTCGGGCGTCGGAGCACCGGATCGCATCTCGGCGCGGGCGGTTGTGCGACGAAGCATAGTGGAAACCGGTCCGGGCTTCGCTGTCGAGGGGGTGGGCGCATGGTCCCACATGGCCGTGATCGGAAAGCAAGGCAGGTTCAGCATCGGACTTGCCCGGGCCCCCATAACCTTCCGACATCACGCAGACCAGCCCGCCCTCACCGATGAGCCGCTCGGTGTTCTCGGCGTTCTCGGCGTTCTCGGCGTTCTCGAGGGGCCGGGGTCCACCGCTAGCCGAGTGGAGCCCCGTCCGGTGATCTCGCGCGGGGCCCGGATCTCGGGCAGATCGGCCTCGGCGCGGTTTTCGCCCCACCCCATCCGCACGAGCCCGAATTTCTCGCGCACGGGATAGGTGGGGACTTTGAGCGATCCGGGAATGCGGGCGAACGAGCCCATCGCCGGTATCGCCTCGCAGGCGCCGTCGGATCCGAACCGGAAGCCGAGGTAAGGGAATTCCGCGGAATTGCCCTTCATGCGCGCGTGCCTCAGACCGGCGATCCGTCGAGCGGCAGGAGAGCGCGGACCGCGAAGCCCGCGCCGTCGCTGCTGGGCTCGGCGGTGAGGGTGCCGCCCACGCTGCCGGCACGCTCACGCATTCCTGTCAGGCCGAATCCGGCAGCCGCACCGGTGGTGCCGGCCGCCACGCGCTCCGGATCGCTGTCGTTGAGGACGACGACGCGCAACGCGTCGCTGTCCGCGGTGCGTTCGACGGTCACCCACACATGGACCCCGTGTCCGGCATGCCGGACGGCGTTGGTCAGCGCCTCCTGAACGATGCGGTACGTGGCAGCTCCCACGGCCGCGGGCACCGGCTTGGCGGGGGCGGCGTCCGCCCGCCCTGCCGTCGCGTCCCGCACGTCCAGCACGACGTGGGCGCCGGTCGTCCGCGCCGTCCTCACCAGCTGCGCGAGCCCCGCGATGTGCGGCAGTCGCGGCCGGTCGTGGGTCGCCGCGGGGGCGGCCACGGCGGGCGCGCCCGCCTGGACGGGGTGAGGGGAGTCGCCCGTCCGCAGCGTCACCAGCGTGCTCCGGAGCTCACCGCGTGCGCTGCGGCACGTCTCGGCGATGCCCTCCAGCGCCTCGGCGACGGACACGCGATCAAGTCTGGCGGGGTCCTCGACGAGCAGGTGGGCCGCCACCGAGGTCTGCACACCGATCAGCGTGATGCTCTGGGCGAGCAGATCGTGCAGGTCGCGGGCGACCCGCAGGCGCTCTTCGGCGACGCGCCGGGCGGCCTCCTCCTCGCGGGTGTGCTCGGCGTGCTCGGCGCGGTCGATGAGGGCATCGACGTAGCGGCGGTGAATGCGCAGGGCCTCGCCGATCAGCGCGACGGCGACCAGCCAGCCGGCGTCCCGGAGCATGCCGGGCACGGCGTGCGCCTGCCCCAGCGCGAGCGCGGCGGCCGTCATGAGCACCAGCGCGCCGCTGAGGGTGAGCAGCGTCCGGATCGGGGGACCGGCGACGGCGAGGTGGAACAGCACGACGACACCCACCGGAAGCGCCGCGGTGTGCGTGTAGTCGAGAAGGTGATACGGGGCGTTGAGCACGAGGACGGTGATGGCCGCGATCCACACCGAGCGCCCGCGCAGGAGCAGCATCAGCGGCATGGCGGTCAACAAGGCCCAGCCCCACACGTCGGGGGCCCGCCCGTTCTGGGTGGCGGGCAGCACGGCGAGGAGGGTCTGAAGGAGCAGCAAGGAGGCGACCGCCGCCACGTTCCGCGCAGCGGCACGGGGCACCGCGGTCCGCCGGGGCAGGAGCGTGTGCGCGATGGCCTTGCTGATCGGGTCCTCGATTGTGCTCACGACACCATCCTGGATGACGTCATTGTTCCCCGAAGCAACTCCTGCGCCGCATGGCGTGATTTGGCACGTTGCCAGCTGCGGGAGCAAGCAAGGGAACGGGCCCGGTGTTCGCACTGATCGCCTGTGTTCGTCCGGGCGCCGAGCCGCTCTTTAGGCGCCCGGCATCAACAACGCGTAAAGACTGCCGGGTTACGGCAATGCGTGGGAGCCGCCCGCACGGCCAGGATGGCGAAGGCAGGAACGGGGGGCGGGGTCCCGGTGCCGGGTCCCCGCAGCGCGCCCCCGCCCCCGGACCCCAGCTGCTGCGCGGGCGCGCGTGCGCG